>JAEEUD010000126.1 GCA_016286835.1 Pyramidobacter sp.
GCCTCCTCCAAACGGACGGAAGCGGGGAAACAAAACTATCGGGAACGGAGACGCGCGAAAAGCGGCAGGATCGCGCGCTCGACCGTTTTCAGCAGCACATAGGTGACGAACACGTCGCCGGGCAGGCGGATCAGGTTGGCCATGACGCGGGCCGGGAACAGCGCCCAGATCGCCTTTTTATAGAGGATCGCCAGCCACAGCGTGTTGCAGCCGAGATTGATCAGAACCTTCACGAGCGCGTGCGCCACGGCGACGCGGGCGACGGTCAGCGGACGCCGGTAGAGGACGTGACCGTAGATCATGCCGGCCAGCACGGCGCTGAGCGTGAACCCCGGGAAATAGACGCCGTCGGGATGGAGAGCGAACTTCAGCACCTCCAGCGCGCCCGAAAAGATCGCACCGGCGACGGGACCGAACAGATAATCGACGACCTGGTTCGGCAGGCCGGAGAGACCGATTTTCAGATACGGTCCCAGATTGATCGTCGCGAACGTTCCCAGGACGATCGAGAGCGCGCACATCACGCCGCAGAACGCGACGGCGCGGGGCGAGCGGAACTCGCGCAGCGAAGCGCGCCAGCGTTTTTCGTTGTTGAGCTGTGACGACATACAAAAAGACCCCCTTCATGCGGTTTTGTCCTCTTACCACATAAGGAGGCTCGCGCCCTATGCGGCAGCGGGATGCAAAAACCGATACCGCAAGTCCCGCAGCGCGGGAACTTTTCGTCCGGCTGACAACTCCCCGTTCAGCCGGCACTTGACGCATCGTTTTTTACTCTGCCTTTCGTTTCTCTATTATAATAAGAACCAAGCAAAATGCAAGTACGGACAAATTCGTTCTGTCCGTATTATACGGCCACATGACCTGTTCCACGTAGAACCGTTTTTCTCCTTTTCGGAAAAACTGCGTTGTGGTACTATAAGCGCATAGGCACCGGCGCGGTCGCAAAACGTGCCGGCAGAGGCGGTGAAGAGATGAAAAAATACGTTTTCGGCACGGTCGTTTTGCTCGCTGCCGCGCTGCTGTTCCTGCGCCATCGAGAAAACGGGAAACGGCACGAGCTTTCCTTTTTCGCGATGGACACGCCGGTCACGCTGACGGCGTACGGTCCGGCCGCCCCACGGGGCCTGCGCGATGCCGAAGAAGCCGTCCGCAAAATCGAGCGTGAGCTGTCCGTCACCATGCCGACAAGCGCTGTCGCACGGCTGAACACGGGAGAAACTCTGCCCGCAGCTTCCGCAGCAGGCAGAGCAATAACGGCTGCGCTGGAACTGTGCGCTGAAACGGACGGCGCGTTCGATCCCACGCTCTACCCCGCGCTGCGCGCCTGGGGCTTCACGACGGGCGAATACCGCGTTCCCTCTCGTGACGAGCTGACGGAACTGCTCAAACAGTGCGGCGTTCGGCACCTGCGGCGCGAAGGCGGATCGCTGCGCCTCGAGGCTGGTGCGATGATCGATCTCGGAGGGCTCGGCAAGGGACTGGCGAGCGACGTCGCGGCACAGGCGCTCAAGGATGCCGGCGTCGAAAGCGCCGTGCTCAACCTCGGCGGCAACGTGCGCACGCTCGGCGCGCGGCCGGGCGGCGGCAGATGGCGCATCGGCGTGCGCGCCCCCGAAGACGGCCTGCTCGGCGTGATCGAAACGGACGAGGGCGCCGTCGTCACCTCGGGCAATTACGAGCGTTTCTTTGAGCGCGACGGCGTGCGCTACTGGCATATCCTCGATCCGAAGACGGGTGAGCCGGCACGCAGCGGCGTCGTTTCCGTCACCGTCTGCGGCCCAAACGGCGAGCGCTGCGACGCGCTTTCGACAGCCTATTTCGTGATGGGGCCGCAAAAAGCCGCCGCGTTCTGGAAAGAGCGCGGCAGCGAGAGCTTCGTGATGCTCACCGACAACGGCGATCTGTTCGTCTGCGAGGACCTGGCCGGCCGTTTCACGGTCGACCAGGAACGGAAGAACGCGAAAGTGACGGTGATCCGCCGGTGACAAAGATATACGCGTTTTCTGCCGCAGCGGTCCTGGCTCTGGGCGTCTGGTGCGTTCACAGCTGGCTGACGCCGCACGCGGGCGTGATCGAGATCGTGCGCGACGGAACAGTCACGGCGACGATCGACCTGAGCCGCGATAAGATCCGGCGCACGATCCGCATCCCCGCGCCCGACGGAGGCTTCAACGAGCTGCTACTCGAAAACGGCCGCGTGCGTGTGCTCTCCGCCGACTGTCCGGGGCGCGACTGCGTGAACATGGGCGTGCTGCGATCCCCCTCCGCGCCGCTCGTCTGCCTGCCGCACCGGCTTGTCGTGCGCTTTGCGCCGCGTTCTTCGGGAACGCTCGACGGCATCTCACAATGAAGACGAAGCCGAGTTCTCTCACGCGCCTGGCGCTGCTGACGGCGCTGGCGCTGCTGCTCTTCACGGTGGAGAGCGTCCTGCCGCCGCCCGTTCCCATCCCGGGCGTCAAGCTCGGACTGGCCAACGTCGTCACCGTCTGGGCGCTGTATCATTGTTCCGCCGCGCAGACCGCGCTCGTGCTCCTTGCCCGCGTGCTGCTGGCGTCGTTTTTCAGCGGTGCGGCGTCGGCTCTGCTGTTTAGCCTCGCGGGCGGTATCTCGTGTCTGTGCGGTTCGCTCGCATTCAGTCACCTCTCGCCGCACGCGCCAATGTGGCTGACAAGCTCCCTCGGAGGCGCTCTGCATAACCTCGGCCAGCTGGCAGCGGCCGTGTCCATCGCCCGCTCCGGGGCGCTGTGGTCGTACCTGCCGTTCCTGCTTTTGGCCGGACTGGTCTGCGGAACGCTGACCGGCGGGATCGCGCAGTTCCTGACGACGCGGCTGATTCAAATTCGTTTGCTCGACAAGGAGGCTCGTTCATGATCAACACAAACGCGCTCGCGCGCCTGACAGCGGACTTTTTCATGTCGGCGCTGATGATCCTGCTGATGGCCTATCAAGTCGCCGGCGAGACGGCGCACGAGGTCCTCGGCACGGCCGTCGGCGTGCTGTTTCTGGTGCACGCCTGGCTCAACCGGCGCTGGTTCTCTTCCTTTTATAAAGGAAAATTCTCCGCGCTTCGCGCGCTGCAAAACACGTTCATCATTCTCGTACTGCTTGACACGATCGTCATCATGGTGACGGGCGTGATGATCTCCGGCACGGTCTTCGCTTTTCTTGACATCGGCTTCGGCACCGCGGCGGCACGGACGCTGCATCTCTGCTCCAGCTACTGGGGGCTTGTGCTGATGAGCTGCCACGTCGGCCTGCACTGGAGCATGGTCATGGCGATGACGCGCGGCGTTTTCGGTCTGAAGCCGAAAACCGGCGCCGCCGTCTGGCTCCTGCGCCTCGCGGCGCTCGCGTTCGCCGTCTGGGGCGCGTGGGCGTTCGGCCATCTGCAGGTCTGGGACTTTATGACGCTGAAAATGCAATTTGCCTTTTTCGACGATTCGCCCGACTGGCTGGTGCTGTTCAACTGGGCTTCCGTCATGGCACTGTTCGTCTTCGTCTCGTACTGGTTCGGCCGGCTCGCGCACGTCCTCGCGAATCGCGCGAAAGTCAGTTCATGAACTGGCAGGGAATCGTCGTCGCCGTCTCGTCGCTGTTGATCATCGCGGTCTATCACCCGCTGGTGATCAAAGCCGAGTACTATTTTTCCAGCCGCGTCTGGCCGGTCTTCGCGCTGTGCGGCGTGATCGGACTGACGGCTTCGCTGTTTCTCCGCGGCGCGCTCGCGCCCGTCGCCGCTTTCTGGGGCGCGACCAACCTGTGGTGCGTCGTCGAGGTGCACGCGCAGGCAAAGCGTGTCGAAAAAGGCTGGTTTCCGAAAAATCCCCGCCGTGCGTCGAAGTGACGCACGGTGTTTTTAATTCATCAGGAAAGGTCAGTTCTTTCGTTCTCATATTTTTGTTCACTCACGACGAAATGACTTCTGTTTCACAGATAAAACGCGCGTTTTTGTCTGGAAACGCGAAAGAAATGGTATAATGATCGTTTGTCAGACACCACTTGAATCATCAAAGGAGAGACCCTCACAATGCACTTTCGTAAAACGCTCGCGCTGACGCTCGCGCTGGCTGCCCTGTGCGCTTTCGGCGCGCGCGCCGAAGTTCCGCGCGGACAGGTCCTGGGCGAGCTGATGCGCGCGCTCGATCTGCCGTTCAAGACCGGCAGGACCTTCTTCGACGTCGACGAGGATACGCCTTACGCGCAGGCGCTGGAGTCGGCGCTGTCGCTCGGCATCCTCTATCCCGCCGAGGACTTTTCGCCCGAGATCCCCTGCACCAACGCGGAGACGCTGATGTTCGCGCTCCAAGCGATGGGATTCCGCCACGAGGCGGAAACGGCGCGCTGGGCCGTGCCCCGCGCCGATAAAAAACAGCTGCCGCCGCACGTGGCCGGTTACGTTTCCGTGGCCCGCACGATGACGCCCGCCGCCCCCGCTTCAGTCACGTCAGATCCGTGGGGCAGCACCAGCGAGGCGCAGCTTTCCGCGGTGCTCCGCTGGGCCGAACAGTGCCGCCTCGGGGTTGCCTGGGACTATGCGATCGAACGTCCGCAGGGAACGCTGCGCCTGCACCGCGAAAACGTCGGCCGTCCCCCCAAGGGCTGGCGCGTGCAGCTCGGCGTGTTCGATTCGCAGGACCAGGCACAGCAGTTTGCCCGCAAACGCTCCCTTCCTGACCTGCCGCTGGCCGTCGAGAAGCTCGATTTCTGTTACGCCGTCGTCTCGCCGCTCGTGAGCAGCAGCGCGGAAGCCTGGCTGACCGCCGGCAGGCTGAGCAGCGGCGATTTCGGCGCCGTCGTCCAGCCCGAGTCCGGTGACAGCGAAGCCCTGTTCTGGGCTACGTTCACGCCGAGCAACGCGGGGGACGCCGTGGTCCGCATGAACCGCGCCGACAGCGCCGCAGCGCTGGGACGCCTTTCCGACATCGCCAAACGCAACGGCGCCGTCGCCGCCATGAACGGCGGTTACTTCGCCGGCTACGGCCCGATCGGTACGATCATCGCCGAGGGCCTGCCCGTGACGCTCCCCTATTACAACCGCTCGATGGCCGCTTGGAACGCCAAGGGCAAAATGCACTTCGGCGGCGGCGAGTACCGCGCCCGCCTGTCGATCAACAAGTCCGCGCCCTTCCCCGTCGTCGTCAACGCCAACGTCGATTACGGCGCCACCGGCATCGTCACGCCCGCCCTGGGACGCTCCGAACGGCGCGCCGGCAACAACGGCACGATCGCCCGCGTCAAGGCCGGACGGATCACCGAGGCCGTGCCCGGCCTGCGTTTTTCGCGCGACATGCAGCCCGAAGAATGGCTGATCGTCACCCGCAGCGAGACGCTGGAGCTGAAAGAAGGCGACAGGGTCCGCCTTGAGACGCAGTGGCGCGAAGATCCCCCGTTCGCCCCCGACTACGCCGTGCAGGCCGGTCCGCTGCTCTACGCCCCCGGACACAAGTTCTGGGACGAGATGCTCAGCCCGAGCATCCTCAACATGCGCCACCCCCGCACGCTCATCGGCAGCAACGGCAGACAGATGGTCTGGATCGTCGCCGACGGCCGTTCCTCATGGCACAGCCGCGGCCTGACGCTGACCGAAGCGTCGCGCCTGGGTCGCAAGCTGGGCCTGACCAGCCTGCTCAACCTCGACGGCGGCGGCTCGACCGAGATGTGGTTCGACGGTCACGTCGTCAACCGCCTCTCCGACGGCCGCGAGCGCAAAATGCCGTACGGGCTGATGGTGCTGAAGTAGTACGAACCGGCAAGGTCT
>JAEEUD010000127.1 GCA_016286835.1 Pyramidobacter sp.
ATCGATGAGCACGGCGACTTTTGTCCCCTCAAATTCCGGCGCCAGCCCTGCGATGACCGCGTCGCGGTGCTTCACGTCGGGGACGCGTACGGCTTCCCACGTGCCCCAACAGGTGAGAACGAGCGAGAGAAGAAGCACGAAAGCCGAAGCCGCGGCCGCCGGAAATCTGCGCGGCATGTGTACAGCGAGGGCGGGGAAACACTTATGAAGCGGCAGGATCTTCCACAGGAGCCAGAGCGTGTCCTTGCACAGCAGCAGCACGAGCGAGACGACGAGCAGGTTGTAGAGCAGCGAGCCGCTGAGCATGATCCAGCGCGGCAGGTCGGGCGCGAAGAACATGCCGCCGCCGAGGCGCTGGAAGATCTGGTTTTTGAACGCGCCGCCCAGCAGCGGCACGAGCAGGAGCAGCTTCACGGGCCAGGAAACGCGCAGCGGCAGGATCATGCTGAGCGCTTCGTAGGCGACCATGGCGAGCGAAACGTAAAAGAGCAGTCTCATGAAGACCTCCAATAGAGAAGAAGATTGACAGGAATATTTAACACATGAAGCGCGCTTCAGGTCAAGAAGCCGCAAATAAAAAAACTCCCCCGCGCGAACGCGGGGGAGCGTAAAGGACGTGTTCTCTTACCACGCGGCGACGCAGCCGTCGGCGCGCGGCTCGGTCGCGCCGACGAGCGTGCCCTGCTCGGTGCGCAGGATCATCTCGCCGCGGCCGAACGTGGCGCTGTCAAGGTCGCACTTGACGTTGTGCCCCATGCGGGCCAGACGCTGATACGCCGCGGGCGGGAAGCCCGGCTCGAACTCGACGGTCTTTTCGCCGGTCCACTGCCAGCGGGGCGCGTCGAACGCCTGCTGCGGGTTGAGCCCGAAGTCGATCATGTTCATCAGCACCTGCACGTGGCCCTGCGGCTGCATGTAGCCGCCCATGACTCCGAACGGGCCGACGGGCGCGCCGTCTTTGGTGAGGAAGCCGGGGATGATCGTGATGTAGGGGCGCTTGCCCGGCTCGACGACGTTGGGATGGTCGGGATCGAGCGAGAAGCCGGCGGCGCGGCAGTTCAGTGAGATGCCCGTGCCGGGGATGACGATGCCGGAGCCGAACTGCTTGTAGTTGCTCTGGATGAACGACACCATGTTGCCCTCACCGTCGGCCGTGCACAGGTAGACGGTGCCGCTGGATTCGGGCTTGCCGGGCTCGGGCAGGATGGCCTGCTCGCCGATCAGGGCGCGGCGCACGTCCGCGTACTCGTCGCTGAGCATTGCCTTCACGGGCACGTCGGCGAAGCGCGGATCGGCCACGTAGCGCGCAGCGTCGACGAACGCCAGCTTGATGGCTTCGATCTGACGGTGGAACGTCTCGGGATCGTCGCGGCGGGCAAATTCGAAGCCCTTGAGGATGTTCAGCGCCATCAGCACGGTGATGCCCTGGCCGTTGGGCGGCAGTTCCCACACGTCGTAACCGCGGTAGTTGACGGAGAGCGGTTCGACCCATTCCGGCTCGACCATGGCGAGGTCCTTGGCGCAGAGGAAGCCGTCGGTGGTCATCGAATACTTGAGGATCTGCCTGGCGATCTCGCCCTCGTAGAAGTCTTTGGCGTTCGTCTCGCCGATCGTGCGCAGCGTGCGGGCCTGATCGGGCTGCTTCCACAGCTCGCCGGGCACGGGGGCGCGGCCTTCGGGCGCGAACGTGTCGAACCAGGGCTTGAAGACCGGGTCGGTCATGATCTTTTTGTAGTTCTGGAAGTTCCTGTTCCAGAAAAACGCGACCGTCGGCGCGACGGCATGGCCTTCCTCGGCCAGCGCGACGGCGGGCGCAAGATCGTCGGCCAGGCTGAGACGTCCCATCTTTTCGTTGAGCACGGCCCACGTCTTCGGCGCGGCGGGCACGGTGGCGGAAGCCCAGCCCTTGTCGGGCATGGACGTGAAGCCGCGGCGCTGGAACTCCTTCAGCTTGAAGGCGAGGGGCGCACGGCCGCTGCCGTTGATGCCGTGCAGTTTGCCGTCCTTCCAGATGATCGCGAAATTGTCGCTGCCGATGCCGTTGCTTGTCGGCTCGACGACGGTCAGCGCAGCAGCCGTGGCGATCGCTGCGTCAACGGCGTTGCCGCCCTTTTTGAGCACTTCGAGGCCCGCCTGCGCCGCCAGAGGATGCGACGTGGCGACCATGCCGCGCGAGCCGTAGATCACGTTGCGCTGTGAGGGAAAAGGATTGTACCAGGGATCGAATTTCAAGAAAACCACCTCAAAAAGATTTTTTTAATTCATGAAACCTTGTAGATTTTACCAGATTTTGCGGCGCGGCGCGACAAATTTTCGAAAGCGTGTTAGAATAACCTCGTGGAAAATCAGTTTTTTCCATAAACCAGTAGACGGAAATGCCGCGATGCGGTACAATGCACGCGGTTTATTCCAATATCGCTCAGTATCTTACAGGAGGTTTTTGAAGAAAATGAAGAAGGTTTGCCGCGTTTTCGCTCTGCTTGCCGTTGTGACCCTTATCGCCGCCGGCTGCGCCAGCGCCGCTGACAAGATCGCCGTGGTCAATTCCCAGTTTGTTCTCCGCAACCATCCCCGCGCCGAGCAGACGATGAAGCGCCTTGAGGCGATGATGCGCGCCAAGCAGCAGGAGGCCGCCAAGGAAGCCGAGAAGGCCACCGACCGCGACAAGAAGGCTCAGATCGTCGCCAAGAAGCAGCGCGAGGCCGCCGAGGAAGAGCGCAAGCTGATGCAGCCCCTCGAGAAGGAGATCTTCGCCGCCATCCGCACCGTGTCGCGCGCTAAGGGCTGTGACGTGGTCTGCGAGATGGGTGCTGTGATCATGGGCGGCGTGGACATCACCCAGGATGTCGTCGCCGAGCTGAAAAAGAAGAAGTAACGGTTTTCCAGCCGCTAAAACGGGAGGAATCGCTTGCAGCGGTTCCTCTTTATTATTATCGTCATCATAGAAAAACAAAGCGCGCCGAACGCGCGTACCTTTTTTATAAACGGAGGAAAAAAGAATGGCAGAGATCAAATGGCAGATCGTCCAGGCGGAATTCCCCGAGGACTGCAACGTCATCGTCGGGCAGAGCCACTTCATCAAGACGGCGGAGGACCTCTATGAAGCGCTCGTCACCTCGTGCCCCGGCATCGAGTTCGGCATCGGCTTTTGCGAGGCTTCCGGCGACTGCCTGATTCGCTGGGAAGGCAACAATCAGGAGATGATCGACCTGGCCGTGAAGAACGCGCGGGCGATCGCCGCCGGACACACGTTCTTCATCGCCCTGCGCAAGGCCTACCCGATCAACGTGCTCGACCGCGTGAAGAACTGCCAGGAAGTGTGCCGTGTCTTTGCCGCGACGGCCAACCCGCTCCAGATCGTCATTGCCGAGACGGAGCAGGGCCGCGGCATCGTCGGCGTGATCGACGGCTTCCCCCCCAAGGGCGTGGAGACGGAGGCTGACATCAAAGGCCGCCGCGCGCTTCTGAGCGACATCATCGGCTACAAGCGTTAAACGCGCATGGCGGTCAAGAAAGCGCCGAAGCGTTACTGCTGCATCGAGTGCGGCTACGTTTCGCTGGTGCCGATGGGCAAGTGCCCGCAGTGCCATTCCTTCGGCACGCTCGTTGAGGAAACGCCCGTCGCGCCGAGCATGGCCGCCGAGGGCACGGCGAAGATCCTCACGCCGCTTTCGATCGGCGAGCTGCAGCCGCCCAAACGGCTGCCCAGCGGCTTCGGCGAGCTCGACCGCGTACTCGGCGGCGGCTGGGTGCCCGGCGGCGTCACGCTTCTCGGCGGACAGCCGGGCATCGGCAAATCGACGCTGCTGCTGCAAGTCTGCGGCAACGTCGCAAGCAAAGGCGGAAAGGTCCTCTACATCTCCGGCGAGGAATCGCCGTCGCAGCTCGGATTGCGCGCCAAACGCCTGAACGTGCTCCACGAGGGGCTGGACGTGTGCTGCCACACGGTCATCGACGACGCGCTCGGGCTGGTGAAGGACCATCAGCTCGTCATCGTCGACAGCGTCCAGGCCATGCGCACGACGCAGGCCGAAGGCTGGCCCGGCACGCCCACGCAGGTGCGCGCCGTGGCGCAGGTCTGCGTCAACCACGCCAAGGAAAACGGCGTGCCGATGGTGCTCGTCGGCCACATCACCAAGGAAGGCCGCATCGCCGGCCCGATGCTGCTGGAGCACATGGTGGACGCCGTCGTCATGTTCTCCGACGACAACTCGTCGGTGTACCGCACGCTGCGCGCCAGCAAGAACCGCTACGGCGGCACGGACGAGATGGGCATCTTCGAGATGCGCAGCGACGGACTGGCCGAGGTGCCCGATCCCAGTTACCTTTACTGGAACCGCGCCGACGGCAGCGTCTCCGGTGTGGTCATGACCGTGGTGCTCGAAGGTTCGCGTCCGCTCGTGGCCGAACTCCAGACGCTGGCGAGCGAAACCGCGTTCGCCTATCCGCGCCGGTCAGGGATCGGCGTGGGCGCCAACAAGATCGGGATGTTGCTGGCCGTGCTGCAGAGCCGCGCCGGCGTGCCTTCGGCGCGCGCCGACATCTACTGCAACGTGGCCGGAGGGCTGGAGATCCACGACCCCGGCGCCGATCTGGCGCTGGCCGCGTCGATGGCCTCGGCGCTGACCGGACGCAGCCTGCCGGGTGAGTGCTGCCTGATCGGCGAAGTCGGCCTGGCCGGCGAGGTCCGCCCCGTGTCCGGCCTGACGCAGAGATTGCGTGAGGCGGCGCGTCTGGGATTCACGCGCGCCATCGTCAGCTCCCGCGAGAAGAAAACGCCGGCGCCCGAGGGCGTCGAACTGGTCCGCGCGCTTTCCGTCGCCGAGGCCCTGGCGAAAGCCGGCGTGCTGCCCGCGTGATTTTTATAAGAATCCCGTGTCTATCCCGGAAAAAACTGTTATAATCGCAAAGAGTTTTTTCCGCTCCAAGAATGAAATATCAGGAGGAAGTTTTTATGGAATACGATTTCAGGTCAATCGAAAAGAAGTGGCAGACCTACTGGGACGAGCACAAGACCTTCAAGGTGACCGAAGATCCCGCGTTCCCGCGCGAGAAGCGCCGCTACGTGCTCGACATGTTCCCCTATCCTTCGGGCGCCGGTCTTCATGTCGGCCATCCCGAGGGCTACACCGCCACTGACATCTACTGCCGTTTCATGCGCATGAACGGCTATAACGTCCTGCATCCCATGGGCTTCGACTCGTTCGGCCTGCCCGCGGAGAACTACGCCATGCAGACGGGCACGCACCCCAAGATCACGACCGAGAAGAACATCAACGTCTTCCGCGAGCAGATCAAATCGCTCGGTTTCAGCTACGACTGGGACCGCGAGGTCTCTACCTGCACGCCCGACTACTACAAGTGGACGCAGTGGTTCTTCCTGCAGATGTTCAAGAAGGGGCTGGCCTATGAGGCGCAGATCCCGATCAACTGGTGCCCCTCGTGCAAGACCGGCCTGGCCAACGAAGAGGTCAAGGAAGGCCACTGCGAGCGCTGCGGCACGCAGGTGCACCGCCGCAACCTGCGCCAGTGGGTGCTGAAGATCACCGCCTACGCCGAGCGTCTGCTCAACGACGTCGACAAGCTCGACTGGCCCGAGCCGATCAAGATCATGCAGCGCAACTGGATCGGCAAGAGCACCGGCGCGGAAGTCACGTTCGAGATCGAAAACGGCATGGGCGAGCTGACCGTCTACACCACGCGCCCGGAT
>JAEEUD010000128.1 GCA_016286835.1 Pyramidobacter sp.
CCTCGCACTTGCACCAGATCGCCGAGACGGGCGCGCCGATGTACATGTAGGCGATGTCACCAGGCCGCACGGCAGCAGTCTGTTTCCACTCGTGGACGGGATCTTCGCTGAAATGCTTTTCCACGTCCCAGTATTTGAAGTTGGCGGGCACGATCCAGGCGTTTGGCTCCATCGCTGCCGCGGGACCGCCTTTCTTCGACGAGCCGCGCGCCGCGAAAGCGGCGCTTTGCCGCACGAGTTCCAAGACGCGCTCATCGGGAAGCGAGTCGTCGAGCGTGACCGTGATCCAGTGCTTTTTGTTCATGTGGTAGCAGCGGTAGATGCCCGGCTCGTTCCACAGGTCGGGAACGTCGGTTTCCGGAGCTTTCACGTTCATCGCTTCGACGCTGCCTTTCGCGCCGGGGACGAGCCTGTCGCGCGGGATCTCCATGATGAGGGCGAACCACTTGCGCGTGCGCCCGTCGCGGAACACGGTGGAGCGGTCGTCGTCCGCAAAGGGGTGTTCGGCGGGCGCGTCCAGTTCGTTGGTGATGCGTGCGGCGATCCTGTTGGCTTGGTCGGATGTGAACGCGTGCGAAGCGAAGCACTTTTTCGCCAGTTCGAGCAGCGCGGCGGAGTATGCCTCGCGCACGGAAGAGACGAATGCGCCGGTCTGGGACGGGATATGCGCGGCCAGGTAGGGCTCGCCCGTGTCGGCGTCATAGATGCGACCGCTCACGTCGCCTCCGTCGCTTACGAAAAAGTCGGCGTAAAAGTCGCCGTCCATGAAGTCCAGCCGCACACGCCAGCGCTTTTTCTTCGCCTCGCGCACGAAGCCGGCGGCGGGAAAGCGCGAAAAGTCCGGCCGCAGACGCGCGAACAGCTCGCTTTCAAGGCTCATAAAAATCACTCCCTGAGGAAAAAGCCCTTCCGCGCCTGTGAAAAACAGAGCGCGAAAGGGCTTTGATCGCGAAAACTTACTTCACCGGCTGCACGCGGCAGATGTACGAGGCCAGCAGCGCCGTTCTCGGCACGAGGTGCTCGAGGAACGTCTGCTCGTTGGGGTTGTGCATGAAGTTGCCCACCACGCCCATGCCGTCGATCGTCGGTGTGCCGGCGAACGAGATGTCGTTGCCGTCAGAGCAGCCGCCGATCATGCCCGTCTTTTCGATGTGCATGTCAAGGTCGGCGGCGCAGCCTTCGAGCTGCGTGTAGAGCGCGCGGTTCACTTCGTTGTCAGCCATCGGCGGGTGTCCGACGTGGATGTCGAACTCCACGCGGGCGCCGGGAAGAACGGCCTTGCGCTCGGCAAAGATCTTCTTGCCGGCCTCGACCGCCTCGGGCACGCACATGCGCCAGTCGACGATCGCTTCGGCGTAGTCGCTGATGACGTTGCTCACCGTACCGCCGCAGACGATCTTGTTGGGCGTGAAGGTGCTGCCGCCGGGGCCGTAGTCGCACACGCTCTGTGCGAAGAGGATCTGATGCGCCAGCTCGACGTTGGCGTTGACGCCGTCGGCGGGGTTGTTGCCGGCGTGCGCGGCCTTGCCGTAGCACTTGATCCTGATCGAGCCGCCGCCCTTGCGCGCCACCTTGATCTTGCCTTCGACGCCGAAGGCCGGCTCGCAGACGATGCAGGCGAAGCAGTCCTTGGCCTTTTCCAGCATCAGCGGACGCGAATTGTCCGAGCCCGTCTCCTCGTCGGAGTTGTTGATGACCATGACGCGCTTGTCCAGCTTGACTCCAAGCTCTTTCAGCGCCTTCAGCGCCCAGATGGCCATCACGTCGCCGCCCTTCATGTCGCACACGCCGGGGCCGTAGAGCACGTTGCCCTCGCGGCGCAGCGGCACGGAGCCGACGGGATGGACGGTGTCGTAGTGGCCGACGATGAGCAGCGTCTTGTCGCCCTCGCCGTAGACGGAAACGAGGTTGTCGCCGCTCTTTTCCGACGGCACGAGCTCGGTCGTGACGCCGATGCGGTCCTTGTACAGACCGGCCAGCACGCGCGCGCAGGCGTCGCAGGCGGCTTTGTCGGCCGTAGGCGACTCGGCCTTCGCCAGCGTCTCGATGTCGGCGATGATGTCTTCCTCGTGAGCCTTCAGATAGTCGAAGATCTTCTTTTCAAGTTCCTTCACAGGGGTTTCCTCCTTATGAATGTTTTCCGCCGGCGGCAAACGCACGAAGCGCCGCTGCCGCGGTCGTTGCCATGAGTTTGTGACCTTCGGGCGTCGGGTGCAGCCCGTCGATGTACATGCCGCGCCGCTGTTCGCCCGTCATGCCCGTAAAGATCGACCAGAAATCGCACAGCGCCGCGTCCCATTCCCGGGCTCTCGCTCTCAGCCATTCCACCCAGCCGTCGAGCGCCTGCTGCGTTTCAAGATAGTCGATGTCAGGCGACCAGAAAACGCTCGCCAGTTCGGGCACGAAAGGGCAGGGCAGGCCGATCATCACCGGCAGACCGGCACCGCGCGAGAGGTCGACGATCTCCTCGAAATTGACGCGCGCCATGCGGTCGGAGCCTTCGCGCAGCATGTCGTTGCCGCCGCCCATCAGAAAAAGCAGATCGGGCGGGCCGGGCAGCACGTCGCGGCGGAAGCGGTAGTTCATGCTCCAGGTCGTGTCGCCGTTCTCGCCGCCGTCGATCAGCGCGAAACCCGTCTCGCGCTCGGCCAGCGCTCGCCAGCACTCGTGCGGCCGCACGCCGTAGCCGGCCGTCAGACTGTCGCCGAGACAGAACACGCGCATGGCATCCTCATCCCCTTTGAGCGCAAAAATCACAGGACTATTATGTCATAAATCTGTGAAAAGGCAAAGATACATCGTCGATCTTTCCCGTCTGCCGACGCCAAAGCCCCGGCGGTGTCATGTCCGTCGGGGCTTTGTATGTCAGCTTTCCTGGATGTCGATGAAGAAATCGGAATCGATGCGCTTGATCTCGTACACGCTGGTCACGGAAACGCCCAGGTTGTGGCGGATCATCAGGCGCGTCAGCTGCGAACCGTCGATGAGCACGATCGTACTGTTGATCTTGTCAACGTAATTCTTCGCGCCCTGCGTAAATGAGGCGGTCGTGATGAAGAGGCCTTTCTGCGCCTGCTGTCCCTGGAGCGCTCCTGCGAATTTCTGGATCTCCGGCCGGTCGATCGTCCGTTTGGGATCCCACTGCTTGGCCTGGATGTAGATCGAGCTGAAACCGAGCTGATCCTCCTTGATGATGCCGTCGATGCCTTCGTCGTTCGACGGCGGCGTGACCCATCCGGAATCCTCGATGCCGCTGCCGTAGCCCATCTTGAGAAGCAGCTTGAGGACGAGTTTCTCAAAATCCGTGGGGGACAGTTTCATAACTTCATCGAGGAGGTCGCTGGCGAGCGTAGCCGTGATTTCTTGAAAGGTGGATTTTAGTGTTTCCTCAGGGGTTAAATCAGTTTGCTGTTCGGTTTTGTCATTTCCATCATTCTGTTCCTGCTTTTTCCCGCTTCTGTGAAATTCCAGAAAAGACGGAAACTGCTTGAGGTAGGATAAATTGATTGTTGCTTTTGAGCGTACGGCCTCTAAGCCAGTGTTTGTAATTTTGTAGTGTGAGCGTGTAGGACTTTCTATGAGACCCGCCTTTCTCAGATAAACGCCGGCCCAATTTGTACGGCTGTAGAAAACTGTTTGAGTACCGCTTGGCAAACGTAATGCAAGTTCTTCATCTGTCAACTTTAACTGGGCAGCTAAAATCTTCTTAATTTCTAAGGAGTCAAGTGTATTGCCATTGCTGAGCGCATAAAGGAAAGGTGAGAGAAAGTCCTCAAATTTGGGAATTGCCACGGGATTCAGCTCCTTAACGTTTCCTGCAAGATGTGAATGATTGTACTACGTATCGGGAAAAAGAGGTAAAGCATCAACGCTTCAAATCCTCTTCGATTGCACTGAACAGCTGGATATTGTCCGCGCGCGTTTTCAGCCCGACTCGCCAGTATGTGCCGTCCAGACCGTCGTAATTGGCACAGCTGCGGATGAGGATGCCGCGGTCAAGCAGTGCTTTGCCAAGAGTCTCGGGAGCGCGGAAGAGCGTGTAATTGGCGGCGCCGTCGTAGACGTGCAGGCCGAGCGCACGCAGGCGGGAACGGAGGAAAACTGTTTCGCGCCTGATATACGCGCGAGTGCGCTCCGTCCACTCGGGTTCACACGAGAGAGCGGCAATTCCGGCCGTTTGTGCGGGGGAAGAAACTGACCAGCTCTGACCAAAGTTCTCGACGCGGCGCAGGAGTTTTTCGTCGGCGCACATCAGATACCCCAGCCGGAGGCCCGCCATCGCGTAGAGTTTGGTGAATGCGTCGAGAACGATCGTGTGCGGATGATCTGCCAGGAGCGATCGCGCCGACGGAGAACCGGTAAAGCTGAGAAAGCATTCGTCGATGACGAACAGGACGCCGAGCTCTTCGCAGCGGTCCGCGATGCGTTTGATCAGCTCCGGCGAAGTCAGCGTGCCGGTCGGGTTGTTGGGATTACATAAGAAGAACATGTCCGGCCGGCGTGCGAGTGCGGCCAGGATCCCCTCGTCGAGGGCAAAACCGTTCTCTTCTTTTAGGAAATACTGTTCGACTTTCGCTCCCGCCATCAGCGCGCCCTTTTCGTATTCCGAAAACGTCGGTGCGCAGACAAGAACACTCTTGGGACGGACGGTCAGGCACAGCCGGACGATCAGATCGGCCGCTCCGGCACCGCAGAGAATCTGACTGGAGGGAAGAGCAAGCCGTTCGCTCAGCTTCGCGCGCAGCTCGCGGCAGCATGGGTCGGGGTAGGTCTGCCAGTTTGCGACGTCGTTTTTCAGAGCTGCTTTCACCGCTTCGGGCATCCCAAGCGGATTGACGTTGACGGAAAAGTCCAGTTCGACGCGGCGGGAGTAAATGTCGCCGCCATGGTCGTATCGCTCCATGAAAAATCCTCCTTCGCGCGGGCCCTTGAAAGCGGGTAGCGTCGCGCGGTGATCATTTTTCATACTAACACAGCGGGCAAAAATACGAAAGGCACGCGGAATGTGAAAACATGTCGGGGAATTGCTATAAAATAATCAGGAATGGTCAATCCCTTGAATCGCTGAATCAAGGGATTGACCAGAGCATCATGATAATAAAACGGGAAGTCCTCCGTCTTTGCCACGACGTCTGCCGCGAACGCGAAGGACTTCCCGTGTTTGTTTGATGAGGTAATTACGGCCTGATCAGCGCTGCCCGGACTATTACCGCGAGGACGAACGACAGAAGCGAAACGGCAAGCAGCAGCTTATGCGAACGGCGGATGTCTTCCAGCTCGATCGGACGCAGGTCGTCGCCGAGGAACGGCTTGTCCTCGATCCGTCCTTCATACTGCGCCGGGCCGGCGAGTTGTACACGCAGCGCTCCGGCACAGGCGGCTTCGGTGTGGGCCGAGTTCGGGCTTTCGTGTTTGCGGCGGTCGCGGCAAAAGACGCGCCAGGCGTTTTTCACGTCCCAGCCGCACAGGCCTGCCGATACGACCATCAGCACGCCGGCCAGCCGCGCGGGGATGAAGTTGACCAGATCGTCCAGAATCGCCGCGCAGGTGCCGAAGTGGCGGTAGCGCTGGTTCTTGTAGGCGATCATCGAGTCCATCGTGTTGACGGCCTTGTAGAAGCATCCGCCAGCGACGCCGAACAGCGCCATCCAGAACAGC
>JAEEUD010000129.1 GCA_016286835.1 Pyramidobacter sp.
GACGGCGGGGCGGACGGCCGGAGCGGGGACGCGGCGCGTCGGACTTCGGAGCGTCTGTGCGCTCAGTGCGTTCTCCGCGGTCGGGGCGTTCGCCTCTGGGACGCTCGCGGCGGCGGTCATCGTAGCTGTCGCGGCGGCCGCCCGCGCCCAGAAGGCGCACGGCCACCTTGCGGCCCGGTTCGACGCCGATCGAGTGCGTCTCGACGTTGCTGCTTTCTTTCAGCGTCAGATGGACGATGCGGCGTTCCCAGCTGCTCATCGGCGGCAGGTAGACGGTGCGGCGCGTGCGCATCGCTTCCTTGGCAGCTTCCATGGCGATGCGCTCAAGTTCCTTCTCGCGCTTGCGGCGGAAGCCTTCGCAGTCAAGGCGCACGCGGGGCGCGGGGCCTTCGTTGCGGGCCATGAGGTTGACGATGTAATCCAGCGCCTTCAGGCCTTCGCCGTGGCGGCCGGCAAGCAGATAGCGGCTGTCGGGACCGGTCAGGTTGACCGAACCGTCGCTCTGCTCCGTCGATTCAAGGTCAAGCCCGGCAGCGGCGATCACCTGCTTCAGCAGCGTCATGAAGTTCGATTCGGGCGCGCTTTCGGCTGCGGGCTCGGGAGAAACGACAGCCTCCGGCTCGGCAGCACGGCGCGCTTCGACCTTCAGCTTGCGGCCGAAGAGGCCGAGGAAACTCTTGCTTTCTTCAACAACGGTGAGGACGATCCCGTCGGCCGGAACGTTCCAGTGAGAGGCAGCCAGCGCGCGGGCTTCGTCTTCCGAGGAAACCTCCAGCACCAGCGTCTCGTCGTTGAGAGATGTCGTGATGTTATCCACGTGCGGGGACCTCCTTTCGTTCGCGTCGCGCTACTTCTTGCGGCGCGGAATGAAGGAATCGTCGTCTTCGTACTCGAACGCTTCGGACTTGCCGGACGAAACGGGGATGTCGGCGAAGCTTTCTTTCTTCGCGGGAGCGCTCGCCTTACGCGCCGGCTTCGCGGCAAACTCGGCCTTTTTGGCCGTCTCGCCCTCGCGCGGACGCTCGGCATAAAGCACAGGCTTCTCTTCCTTGGCCACCTTGTTGACCGTGTACTTCTGCTGAATGACGGCGAACAGCGAGGACAGCATCCAGTAGATGAGCAGACCGCCGGGCATCGAGATGCAGATGAAGCCCATGAAGATCGGCATGATGATGCCCATCGTGGCCATCTGCGGATTGTCGTTGCCCGTCAGCTTCTGCTGATACCAGGTAAGGAAGACGATCAGAATGAGCAGGATGAGAATCGGCAGATACGCGCCGACGTTCACCAGTCCACTGGGGTTGGCCGCGACGGCCTTGAACGTCTCGCCGATGCCGAGCAGCGGATTGTTCCAGCCCTCGAGGCCGACGGCTTTCGCCAGACCCGTGAGCACCGTGCCGGCCAGAGGCACGCCGAAGAACGTGTCGGTCCCGAACTTGGAAGCCGAGTCACGGAGCACGTTGAACAGCAGGATCAGAACGGGCAGCTGGATGAGCAGCGGCAGACAGCCGGAAGCGGGATTGACCTTGTTCTCCTTATAGAGCGCCATCGTCTCGCGGCTGAGCGCCTCTTTGTCGTCCTTGTACTTTTCCTGAAGGACTTTCAGGCGCGGCTGGAGACGCTGCATCTGCTGCATGCTGCGCATCTGCTTGGCGTTGAGGGGATGCGTGACGAGACGGAAGATCACCGTCAGGGCGACGATCGCCCAGCCCCACGAACCGAAGAGGATGTTGTGGAGGAATTCCAAAAACTGACCAAGATAATTACTGGCTGCGGACCACAAGTTGAAGTCACCTTCCTGAGTTGGATTTTAAAGCAAAATAGTTCATTTCTTCGCCGGGGGCACCGGATCGAATCCGCCCTCGCTCCACGGCGCGCAGCGCAAAAGCCGCCAGGCCGTAAGAGCGCCGCCTTTAAAGAAGCCGTGCACGCGGAACGCTTCGAGCGCGTAGCTCGAACACGAGGGATAAAAGCGGCAATGATGCCCCAGCATCGGCGAGATGAATTTTTTGTAGCCGCTGATCAGCAGCATGCAGAAGCGCGCGGGCAGTTTACTGATACCAGACAGGCCCAGGCCAGTCATCTTCGAGAAAACCTCCCCTGCGCAGGGCGCGCGCCAGGTCTTCGTACACTTCGAGCGTGGCGGCGTCGATCCCCCGTTCAGAAAGCATCAGCGCGAACCACCAGCCCTGTTTTATCCAGGGATGGAGGCGTCGCAGCGATTCTTTCAGCATTCTGCGGCCATGATTGCGGCGATTGGCCTTGCCCAGCTTTTTGCCGACGGCCATCGCGTAGCGCGTATTTCCGTCGGGGGCCTTAACATACAACAACCGCACCAGCCTGCCTTTCAAACGACTGCCGGTGCGGAATAGTGTGTCGTATTCCCAGCCCTGTTTAAGCCGTAACGAAGCGGGGTATGGGAAAACAAAGGCTCTCTGATTAGACTGCAAGGCGTTTGCGGCCCTTGGCGCGGCGAGCGGCGAGCACTCCGCGTCCGCCGTGGGAACGGGAACGGGCGAGGAAGCCCATGGCTCTCTTGCGCGACCTGACGTGAGGCTGAAAAGTCTGCTTCAATCTGAACACCTCCTACATTCATTGCTTTTCTCCGAACGGAACGTACAGTTGCGGATGATTTATTCAGCCCTCGAACTATACCACATTCGAGGCCTTTTTGTAAAGAACCGACTTTATTTATGAGAGGGGATCAGGCGGTATTTTTTGACCGGCACAGGCGGGAGGCTGTTCAGAATCCCCCAGTTCGGCCTCGTGATGATCCTCCCGTCGAGGATGACCACTTTGCCGCGGTCCGTCGCCGTGCGTACAAGACGGCCCGCCGCCTGACGAAGCTGCATTTTCGCCCCGGGCAGCACCACTTTCATGAAGTTGTCGCGGCCTTCCAGCTGTGCCCGCGCCTCGCCGACGGGGTCGCTTGGGTGCGAAAACGGGATCCGGTCGATGATCACCTGCGTCAGCGCCTCGCCCGGCACGTCGATCCCCTCGCGGAACGACGCCATGCCGATGAGGACGCTGCGCTCGTTTTCGCGAAACAGCGCCAGCAGCTCCGATCTGGGCAGTTCGCCCTGGACGAGGACGTTCAGATCGTCCTTGGCGCTCGCCTGCTGCATATAGGAGGAAACCACGTTCAAAAGCCGCCGTGACGACAGCAGGATCAGCGTCGCGCCGCCGTTGTCGCGCGCGAACTTGCGGCACACGCGGGCCACCGCATCGGCGTATCCGTCGTCCATCACGCCCAGCCCCAGATCGACCACGTCGATCTCCATCTGATGCGCCAGGTCGAACGGCGAGTCCAGCAGCGCCGTCTCGTCCGGCTCCAGCCCCGTCTCGCCCGCCCAGTAGTCGAACGAGTTGTCCACCGTCATCGTCGCAGAGAGCGCCACGACTTTGACCTCGGGATCGTCGAACGCCGCGGGGACGATCTCCCGTCCCGTCACGCACGAACTTTTCAGCGTCTCGCCGTCGCGCCAGTAGGCCCAGTTCGGATAATCGCCGACATCGGCGCACCAGCGCAGCGAATCGCGGAACTGCGTCAGCTCGCTCGTCCACACCGCAAGACGGCCTTCCGGCTCGCCGCCGCTGCCGCCGAAGAAATCGCCCGGCGAAGCCGCGTCGTCCAGTTCCTTCAGGCCGCGCAGAAGCGAATCGCACTGCGCGAGCACCTCCGCCGTGTCGCCCTTGAGCGACTCGGGATAGGCGGAAAAGCTCTTGCCGTCGGGCAGCGTCTGCGCGATCTGATCGAACAGCGATTCCGAAGCCAGCGCTAGGTTGGCCACACGCTCCTCGAACAGCCCCGCGCCAAAACCGGCGTTTCGCAGCAGGGCCGCGTCCATGTGATCCAGCTTCGGCGGCCGGCGCAGCACGCGCTTCCAGTCGCGGGCATCGACGCCCACCGCCGTCACCGACCGGGCCGCCTCCTCCATCTTGTGCGCCTCGTCGCAGAGCAGCAGTCCGTACTCGACGGGAAACGGCTTCCTCTGCCCCAGCACATACGAGAAAAAGACGTGATAGTTCGCCACGACCACCCGCCACTGCATCGCGTTCTTGAGCACGCGGGCGTAAAAGCAGCGCTCGTGATTCGGACAGAGGCCGCCCATGCAGGTCAGATACGACGAAGCGATCCTCTCGCGCGCCGGATGATTGTCGCCCAGGCTGAGCTCGCTCAGGTCGCCCGTCTCCGTGGAATAGAGCCAGTCGGAAATGTCGCGCGACGCTTTGCCCTTGTCGCCGCCGAAATCGAGATATCCCTCCATGGCGATCTCGCGCGCCTTGCGGATGCAGGCGTAGTTGCCGCGCCCCTTGAGCAGCCCGTAGGGCAGATCGAGGTCGAGCGCCTCGGCCAGCGCAGGGATGTCCTTGCCGATCAGCTGCTCCTGAAGCGTGATCCCCGACGTGAGCACCAGTACCGTCTGATTGTTCTCCGCGGCCCAGCGCATCGCCGGAACGAGCATCGCGAACGTCTTGCCGACGCCCGTCGGCGCTTCGGCCGCCAGCAGATGCGCGTCCGAAGCGAGGAAACGATCGATCTTCTCCGCCAGCTCGCTCTGAGGCCGGCGGTATTCAAACTTTTGCAGACGCTTTTTAAGAAGCCCCTCCGGCCCGAAATAATCTTCCATGCGATCACCGTGAATGTACGAAAATGAGATCATAAACCGCCCGCCGCAAAAAAGCAGCGGAGGAAAACTTCTGATATAATAACACGACTTGGGTCACCGGGGCAAAAAAGGACGTTTTCGCTGCATTTTCTTTTCGTGATTTTACTGTATATTGAAAACGCAAAAAATTTTTCCTCCGCTCTCCCTATTTTTCTGATTTTCTGGTAGAATGTCTTTTGTCTGTTGCGAACAATCTACTGTCCGTGGTAGAATATCGAATGTTTAACTGGAGGAGGTGAAGTACAATGCCCAATAAAAAGTCCGCTATCAAGCGCGTCCGCACGTCGGAGAGAAACCGTCTGTACAACCGTTTCTGGAAGAGCCGCTGCAAGACCGCTCTGAAAAAGGTCCTGACCATCGTCGAGAAGGGCGAGGCCGAGGCTTCCGTGGCCGCTTTCAACGAGGCCCAGTCCGTGTTTGACAAGGCCGTCGTCAAAGGCGTGATCCACCGCAACACGGCCGCCCGCAAGAAGGCTCTGATGGCCGCGAAGGTGAAAGCCCTCTCCGGTGAAACCGCGCCCGCTGCTGAATAAGCCCGCGCCGCACGCACAAAAAAAGAGACGCCGAAAGGATGATTTGACATCGTCCTTCCGGCGTCTTTTTTGTTGTTCCCCTATCGGATCGCCCGCGACATCGCTGCCAGGAGCAGTTTTTCCAGTCCGTCCCAGCCTTCGCCGTCGCCGCTGCGCTCGCACCAGGAAAGGCGGATCAGCTCGCCGAGCAGCAACGAAAGCAGGGGGCCGCCGTACAGGCGGGCCATTGCCGCGGCTGTTTTCGTCTGAAACGCGGTCAGATGCAGCGCACTTGCCGCGCCGTCGCCCAGCGAGGCGATTAGACACGCGCCGCGCACGCGCTTGTGCACTGCCGAGAGGATGGGGATCAGTTCTCCGTCCTCCCGCAGCACCTTCAGGCTTTTCCGCGTCTCCGGCACGTCGGCTTTGGCCAC
>JAEEUD010000130.1 GCA_016286835.1 Pyramidobacter sp.
GTCGTCCTCGTAGCGTGTGATCGCTCCATGATCCACGCCGTAGACGGACTTGCAGGCGTTCAGCACGCTGCGGATGTCCTGAATGTTGCGCACGCCGTAGAGATACACGTACATGCCGCCGTCGGCCGCATCGGGGTTCGACGACACGCCGGTGAGCTTTTCGGCCACCTGCAGAGCCGCTTCGCGCACGGCGTTGATCTCGGCCTCGTCGGCCGTCGCGCCCGCGGCTTTGGCGGTGACGGAGTCGGAGAAGATCGTCCGTCCCGTGCTGTCATAGCCGTGCACGATCACCGCCGCCGCGCCCGTGTACGTGCCCAGATCGTTGTACGTGGTGTCGAGCACCTGGACGGAGCCGTCGATGTACTGACCGACGCCGAACGTGCGGCTGAGCTGCTTCACCGCGCCCGCGCCGGCGGGCTTCGACTGGGCCTTGATGAGCCTGGCCGTGATCTGGTCGCTGACGACCTTGTAGCCGTTGCGCAGCAGCTGTTCGCGAATCGTCTCCGTCGCCAGCGCCGCGCCCTGGGCGTAGGCGCCGCCGCGCGAGACCGAAACGCCGCCGTAGTAGTCCCACACCGTCGCCGAACTGTAGCGGTTCGACGAATCGATATCGTACAGGAGCACGGCCGTGGCGCGCTTTTTGGAAAGCGGCGCGGCCCAGACGACCGCGGCCGCGGTCAGCACCGCCGCGACGGCCGCGGCGAAGCGGAAAATGCCCTTTTTCATCATGAACACCTCCACAGAGAGAATTCCACGCGCCCGGGAAACGCGCGTTTCGTGCGGCATGACGAGTTTTATCGAGCTTATCTTAACACGCCCGCGCGAAATATGCATCAGAGAAATCGCCAATATTAAAAAACGCGCCCGCCGCTCATGTTCTGTCCCGATGATACCGCAAAGCTCCGTTCCGCGCATCACCCGCGCGGGTGAGCGGCAAAAGTCGGGAATGGATCCCAAACTTTTGCTGAAAAAACGAAAAGCTGGGAATGAAATCCAAACTCTCTTAAAAATAGAAAAGTTGGGAACAGAATCCAAACTTTTTACGAAAAATTAGGTGAGGCCTGCCATGGTATAATTTCTCCAAGTCTCTGAATCAACAGAACACACAGAAAGGACGTGCTTCCATGAACATCATCGGGATCGTCATGCTTGTCGCGATCTGCGTCGGGGCGTTCGCGCTGACGATGGCCGCCAAGAGCGCTGGGCGCGGCGAGTGCGGCGGCAGGTGCACGGGCTGCGGCAAGTGCGGGAAAAAGATCGCCGGCCGCAAATGAGCGCCGGCGCGGCGCTTCGTCGCGCCGTGCTATAATAGGCCGTCATGAAAGGGGAGAGCCGCATGGAAAACGTCGTCGCCGAGCGCGTCAAAAAAGCGAAACTGACGAAGAGTCAGCGGAAGATCGCCGAGTACATCATCGCCAATCCGGAGCTCGCGGGGCGCAGCTCGTCGCTGGAGGTGGCCCGCGCCGTCGGCGTCAGCGACGTGTCGGTGACGCGCTTTGCCCGCGCGATCGGCTATCCCGGCTTCACCGAGCTGAAAAACGACATCTACGATTCCCTGACGGCGCAGGCGGCGCCGGGCGCCGGCCGGCTGACGCTGAACGAGCGTTTCGAGGCCAACCGTGCCGAGTTCGGCTCGGGCAGCGCGCGCGAGGAATTCCTGAAGCGGCAGATGTTCAACCTTGAACGTTCGCTCATGCAGAACTCCGAGGCTGCCTACGAGCAGTTCGTGAACGCGGTGGCGGAGGCGCGGACGTGCTTCGTCGCCGGCTTCCGCGGCTGCTACGGCGCGGCGCAGCACTTTGCCTGGATCCTCAACGTCCTGATCGACGACGTCCGCCTGATCGGGGACGTGGGCATGGGCGGCGTCGACTCGCTGATGAAGATCGACGGCAGCGGCGCGTTCGTGTTCTTCTCGGCCAGCCGCTACTATAAAAGCGACCTGAGGCTGCTCCGTCTGGCGCGCAGCCACGGCGCGCGCGTCTGCCTGATCACCGACAGCGTGCTCTCGCCGCTGGTCGAATATGCCGACGTGGTGCTGACGGCCGAGGTGCGTCAGGCCAGCTTCTTCAACTCGACGACGGCGATGAACGCGATCGGCGAATACCTGCTGACGCTGCTCACGCCGCGCCGCCTTGAGCGCTACCGCGCCCACGCCCGCGAGCGCGACGGGTACACGAAAGAGCTGCTCGTCGATCCTGGCGAGGCAAGCACGGGCGTCGTGTCCCGCGGGGAAAAGAAATAGCGAAACGAAAAATGCGGCCGGAAACGCTGAAACACACGTTTCCGGCCGCGAATTTTTTACGCTTTGAGATACTGTTTGTTGACGATGCAGCGGCCGACGGGAGTCTCGCCGCGCTCGAGGCGCTCGATGTTGTCGAAGATGCAGGCGGCCATGTTGACGATGTTGTCCTCGGTGTTGCCGCCGACGTGCGGCGTGAGGAGGATGTGCGGCTCGGAGAAGATCGGGTGATCCGGCGGCAGCGGCTCGCCCTCGACGGTGTCGAGCGCCGCGCCCCAGATGCGGCGTTCCCGCACGGCCTTCAGCAGCGCGTCGGTGTCGATGATCTCGCCGCGGGCCGTGTTGACGATGAGCATGTCGGGCTTCATCATGCCGATGGCCTTTTCGTCGATCATCCTGCGGGTGCTGTCGAGCAGCGGCATGTGCAGGCTGATGATGTCGGCCGTTTTGTAGATCTCTTCCGGCTGCAGGAACGTGACGTTCAGCTCCTTCTCAGTCTCCTCGGGCAGGCGGAACGCGTCGTAGTACACGACTTCCGCGCCGAAGCCCTGGACGATCTTCGCGACCTTGCGGCCGATGGCGCCCATGCCGAAGATGCCGACGCGGCGGCCGTTGATCATGAACGAATCGGCGATGACGGGACCGCCGTACATGATGCCCTTTTTGGCGTTCTCCATGTGGGCGGTGAGGTGGCGGAACGAGGCCAGCATCAGCAGCGCGGCGTGCTCTGCGACGGGCTGGGCGTTCATGCCGGCGGTGATGCAGACATACGCGCCCTGCTCGCCGGCCTGTTTGATGTCCACGTCGTTGAAGCCCACGCCCCAGCGGTGGAAGAGTTTCGCGCCCTTCATGGCCCTGATGCGTTCCGCCGGCATGGCCGGACCGCGCAGCACGACGTAAGCGGCGTCGGAGTTGGCTTCCAGTTCCTCGTACTGCGCGGCGAGCACGAGGTCATATTTGCCGGCGCAGTGTTCTTTAAAGTAGTTGATGCCTTTTTCCGGGTACGTTCCGAAGAGGACGATCTTGTTCATGGCCTGTGTCTCCTTTTACGCGGAAAGTTTGTCCGCGACCGACTCCATCAGCTCGCGCGAGGGCTTTTTCATGTCCAGCTTCGAGGTCTCGATGATGAGCTTGTAGAGGTCGACGCCCTTCGCGGCGGCGACTTCCTTGAACATGGGGATGTAGTGCGAGTGGCAGCCGGAGTAGCCCAGCACGATGTCCAGCGGCATTGCGGGAGCGCGGTAGCCGTAGGGCTTCATCGCCGGAGCGAGCTCGTTGTCGATGAAGCGGAAGAGGCCGTACATGTCGGCGCCGGTCTTCACACCGTCGCGGTCGAGCGCGGCGACGGCCGTCTCGGTGGCGATGTTGCCGGCGCTGCGGGCCATGCCCATGAGGCCGCAGTCGATGATCTGCGCGCCGTTCTCGGCGGCGGCCACGGCGTTGGCGACGGCGCAGCCGAGGTTGGCGTGGCCGTGGAAGCCGACGGGGATCCTGACGGCCGAAGAAACGGCCTTCGTGTAGGCGGCGGCCTGCTTCGGCAGCATCATGCCGGCCGAGTCCATGATGATGATCACGTCGACGCCTGCGGCCTCGAGCAGCTGCGCCTCTTTGGCAAGCTCCTCGGGCGACAGCACGTAGGCCTTCATCATCGCGAAGAACGCCTTCATGCCGGCGGCCTTGACCATCTTCACGGCGTCGACGGCCTTGGCGCCGTCGCCGGCGTTGATGCCGACGCGCAGGAACTTCAGCCCCGCCTTGGCGGCTTTGGCGACGATCTCGGGCGTGGCGCAGCCGGCCTGGAGGAACATGCCCACTTCGGCCTTGTCCGTGAACGGCCTGGCCAGCTCCAGATACTCGTCGTCGGTGCAGGGCGCCTTGACGCCCTTGTCGTACATGCCCAGACCGGCGCAGTTGCCCATCTCGATGATGGTCACGCCGTTTTCGGTCAGGCCTTTCAGCATCAGCGTCGTCAGGTCGGCGGGGAAGCCCGCGCCGATCACGTTGCCGCCGTCACGCAGAGTGCAGTCCATGATTTTCATTTTATACGTCTCCTTTTATATTTTCACGAAATTTTCTTCAAAAAAAGGGCGGCCGTCCCGATGGAACGTTTTCCGCCGCCCTGTTTGATTGACTTAAGCGCTATTTGCCGCGCACGAACTTCTCGCCGAAGATGAACAGCGCCACGCTCACGGCCGCGCCGATGCCGATCGGGAACCACACCGACTGCACCGTCAGCACGGGCATGAAAGCGACGAGGAACGAGCCGACGACGCCCATCAGCGCGGAAGCGACGCCGAAGCCTTCCCAGGCCTGCGTGTTGCGCAGTTCGGGGTCGACGCAGCGGCCCAGAGCCATGCCGCTGGGAGCGGAGCCGGTGCCCTGACCGAAGAAGAGCAGGCCCGTCTCCAGCCAGTCCTTTTTCAGCCAGCGCTTGACGATGACCATGCAGATGAACGCCATCATCGCGACGATGACGACCATGTGGATGAGGATGGGCGCCATGTAGCTGGCCAGCAGCTTCACGTTCAGCGTCGCCGTGGCCGAGCAGATGCAGATCTCAAGCGCCAGACCCGAGATCGTGTTGACCGACTTCTTGTCGACGTAGCCCTGGATCTTCAGGCAGCCCATCAGCGTCCAGATGATGAACGCGCCGAGCATTCCGTAGAAGAAGCTGGGGAAGCTCTTGGCGATCGGCACATAGGGCTTGAGGTAAGCGACGATCTGACGGCCGACCCAGATGCTCACAAGCACGAGAGCCAGCTGCAAAGCAAGGCCGTTGAGCGCGTCGGAAGCAACCGTGGCGCTGCCGAGCGACTTCTGCTTCTCGACCGGGATCGGGCCGCGCTGCGTCTTGATCTCGCCCTTTTCGCCGCGTTCAAGGTTGGTCGCGTAGCCCTTGCGCACGCTCCAGTTGACCAGCACCATGCCGGCCACCATCGCCACGATCAGGCCGAGCGTGGCGAGGATGATGCCGATGGCGAGCATTCCGTTCTCGGCCTCGCCGAGCGACTCAAACAGCTTGCCGGCCGCCGTCGCCGCGCCGTGTCCTCCCCAGTAGGTGTACACGGCCATCACGCCCCAGCCTTTGGGCATGGCGGGCCAGAAGTTGCTGAGCACCACGCCGGTGATCGTGCCCACGGCCATCTGTGCGAAATAGGTCAGAGCCACGATCGTGGTCGAGCCGGCGAAGCTGCGCAGCCTGTCGCGGTTGAGCGTTGTGCCGAGGATCATGCACGTCAGAACGATGTCGATCATCGGGCCGGCCATGCCGCCGAACGTCTTGGGGATCTCGATCCAGCCAAGCACCTGCGGCCCCATCACCAGCGCGAGAACGCCGCCGATCAGTCCGGCAGGCAGGAACAGCTTCTGCAGCGG
>JAEEUD010000131.1 GCA_016286835.1 Pyramidobacter sp.
TTCTGCGGCCCGCTGGCGCGGGGTTGTTGTTGCAGAACCAAAACCAACGCGAAGGCGCAAAGGCGCGAAGAATAAACAGAAGGGGAGGGGTGCGTTCCCTTGTTTTCCTTTGCGACTTCGCGTCTTCGCGTTGGATCCGGTTTTGAATATCCCGCGGTGATTTTCTATAAATACATGTTCAGTCATTATAAAAAGTCGTTGACAGTCGACCGTTTTTCGACTATACTCGTTTCATTCAGACTTTGTATAGACATCTCAACAGGAAGAAGATGAGCGTATGTCTCGCAGGATCACGATCCTCGGCGGGGGAAACGGCGCGTTTGCGGCGGCCGGGCATCTGACGATGGACGGGCACGCCGTGACGCTGTACGAGTGTCCGGAGTTCGCCGCTTCGGTCGCGGAGGTCAGAAAGACCGGCGGCATCGAGCTGAAAACGCTGCCGTCGAATCATATCCCGGAAGGATTCGCCAGGCTGGCGGGCGTCACGACGGACATCAAAGAGGCGCTCGCGGATGCGGAGATCGTGCTGGTGATCGTGCCGAGCTTCGCTCACGCGGAGATGGCCCGGCTGGCGGCGCCGTTTCTGCGTCCCGATCAGCTGATCGTGCTGGCGCCGGGCAACCTCTTCGGGCCGATCGAGTTCGCCCGCGTGGTGCGTGCCTGCGGCAACACGGCGGATCTGACGTATGCGGATCTCGACTGCATGATGTACGCCTGCCGCAAGACCGGGCCGGCGAGCGTGTGGCTGCGCGGCTACAAGCACGCCCTTGGCTGCGCGGCGTTCCCGGCGGTGCGGAACGACGAGGTGTTCGCCCGCCTGTCGGAGGTGTACCCGTATCTGGTCAAAAAGGACAACATCCTCGCGACGGGGATGTCGAATCCCAACTTCGCCATCCACATCCCGATCATGCTGTTCAACATCGCCAACGTGGACCACAAGCGCGACATGCTGTTCTACGCCGACTGCATGACGGAGTCGGTGGGCATGTTCATCGACGCGATCGACCGGGAGCGCATGGCGTTCGACCGCGCCGGGATCTTCGGCCTCGTCGATCTGGCGGAGCAGGACCGGCGCTGGTACGGCTATCAGGGCGTGCACGGCGACACCATCTATGAGCTGGGAGCGACGAGCCCGCTCTATCCCAACAGCAAGATGCCGACGGAGAAATTGCACCGCTATTTCACGGAGGACGTTCCCTACGGACTGATCCCGGCGCTGTCGCTGCTGAAGAAGTTCGGCTTTCCGCACACGGCGGTGGCGACGGCGGCGAACGCGGCGTGCATCCTCTGCGGGCGCGATTTCTTCGCGGAAGCGCGCACGCTGGAGCGGCTCGGGCTCGGCGATCTGAGCGGCGAGGCGCTGCTCGATCTGGTGCGGTTCGGTTTTCAGCGCGGGGCATGACCTTTCGCGCCTGCAACTCACATTAAAGGAGGCAGTTTCATGAACATCAGGAAAATCGCGGCGGTTCTCGGCATGACGGCTCTGCTCGGAGCTTCGGCTCTGGCGGCGAAGAAGATCGACAACGTGCAGATCATCACGGGCGGCGCCGGCGGCGGCTGGGAAGTGATCGGCGCGGCGATCGCCAGCAAGGCGAACGAGCGCTTCGAAGGCTTCCCGGTGACGGCGATCCCCGGTCCCGGCTCGGTGGCCAACCCGATGATCGTCTCCTCGGGCGAGACGGCGTTCGGCATCAGCTATCCCAACTTCCTCGTCTGCGCCCGTGACGGCCTCTTCCCCTATGACAAGGCGGCCGACAATCTGGCGACGATCGCTTCGATGCCGGCGACGGTGCTGCACATTTTCGCCGATCCGGACAAGGCCAAAGAGTCCACGTTCGAAGCGGTGCTGGACAAGAAGATCCCCATCCATCTGGCGCTGCCGCCTCAGGGCGCGGGCAGCCACATGATCTTCCACAACGTCATGACGGCCTACGGTCTCAAGCAGATCGAGGACATGAAGGCGTGGGGCTGCGACTTCTACTACGCGAACGTTTCCGGCATCAACGAAGCGTGGCGCAACCGCATGGTCGACGGCGGCGTCTCGACGCTGAACATCCCCGGCACGGCGGTCGAAGAGGCGCTGAGCTCGCGCGCCGGCGTGATCCTGTCGATGGGCGACGGCCTCATCGCGCGCCTGGGCGAGGCCGGCTTCAGCCCCTACACGATCCCTGCGGGAACGTACACGGGACAGAAGGAAGACGTCCACACGGTGGGCCTGCCGATGATCCTGTTCACCCGCAAGGACGTGGACGAGGACACGGTGTATGAGATCACAAAGTCGATCTACGAGAACGCCGAGTTCCTCAAGACGGTGCACAGCTCGTTCAAGACGTTCGATCCCAACACGATGTGCCAGGGCACGGGCATCGCGCTGCACCCCGGCGCGGAGAAGTTCTACCGCGAGAAAGGCCTCATCAAATAAGCGGCCGTTGACGGCCGGCGACGCTCCGGCCTGTGTTCGTTGTTTTATGATGCCCGATCCCCTTTATTCACGCTGGGTATCGGGCATTTTCGGCATGTCTTCCTGAACAGGGGGAAGGTTCACTATGAGCGAGAAAAAGTTTTCTCCCGGGACGATGCGTTCGCTGAGCGGCTTTCCGCGCGCGCTGGCCTACGTTTGCGGCGCGTCGCTGACGCTCGTCACGTTTTATACGGCGTTTCGCGGCGTGTTCCTGCCGCTGGTGCAGAGGTCGATCCATCTCTGCCTGCTGCTGGCGCTCACCTTCTTGTGGTTCCCCGCGGACGAAAGATCGCCGCGCGACCGGCCCTCGGCGCTTGACTGGCTGTTCACGGCGCTGTCGCTGGCCGTGCTGGTCTGGACGCTGCTCAACAATCACCGCTATATGACGCGCATCCCGTATTACAGCAAGGTCTCGGCCCTCGACATGGCGGCCGGCACGGTGCTGGTGCTGCTGGTGCTGGAGAGCGGCCGGCGCACGCTGGGACTGTTCATCACGATCCTCGCCGGCGCCCTGATCGCCTACGCCTTCGCGGGGCCCCTGATGCCGCAGATGTTTGCACATCAGGGCGTGTCGTTCTCGCGCTTCATCGACATCATGTACATGACGGACATGGGGCTGTGGAACTCGCTGATGGGCACGTCTTCGACGCTGCTGTTCATCTTCATCGCCTTCGGCGCGGCGCTCCAGGCGACGCACACCGACTCGCACTACATGGACATCAGCCTGGCGCTGGCGGGTTCCAAACCGGGCGGTCCGGCGAAGGTGGCGGTGATCTCGAGCGCGGCCATGGGCACGATCTCCGGCAGCACGATCGCCAACGTGGTCTCGACGGGCACGCTGACGATCCCGCTGATGAAAAAGACGGGCTACTCGCCGGAGGAGGCGGGCGCGATCGAGACGGTGGCCTCGGCCGGCGGACAGATCATGCCGCCGATCATGGGCACGGGAGCGTTCATCCTCGCCGACTTCATCGGACGGCGCTATTTCGACATCGTTCAGGTGTCGGTGCTGCCGGCGATCCTGTTCTACGCGACGCTGTGGTTCTTCGTCGATCTCAAGGCGAAGAAGAAAGGACTGCTGGGCCTGCCGCCCGATCAGCTGCCGTCGTTCCGGCGCGAGATGGGGCGCTACTGGCACATGTTCCTGCCCATCCTGCTGCTGCTGGGACTGCTGTGCTTCGGCTTCACGCCGTTCCTGTCGGGCGCGGCCTGCTGCGTGCTGATCCTGGCCTTTTCCTTCGTGCGGCCGGAGACGCGGCTGTCGCTGCGCGGCTTTTTCAAGGCGCTGGAAGACTGCTCGGTCAGCGTGGCCAAGATCGCCGGCGTGATCGGCTGCGCGGCGATCATCGTCTCGATGATCAACACGACGGGACTGATGCTGAAATCCACGGCGATCATCCTCTACCTGTCGCGCGGCTCGCTGCTGCTGACGATCGCCATCGAAGGCCTGATCGCCTACGTGCTGGGCATGGGGCTGCCGATCTCGACGGCCTACGTGATCCTGGCCACGCTCGGCGCGCCGGCGCTGAAAGAACTGGGCATCCCGCTGCTGGCGGGACACCTGATGATCTTCTGGTTCTCGCAGCTGTCCACGATCACGCCGCCGGTGTGCATGACGGCGTTCGCGGCGGCGGGGATCTCCGGCGGACACCCCATGAAGACGGGCTTCACGGCGCTGCCTCTGGGCTCCACGTTCTACGCGGTGCCCATCCTCTTCCTGTTCTCGAACATCCTCAACGTCATGTCGCGGCCGGTCGCGGCGTGCGCCGATTTCGCCTGCGCGCTCGCGGGCGCGTACTGTTTCGCCGTGGGCGTGGAGGGCTTCTGCCGGCGCGCTCCCGTGGGAGGCGTCATGCGCGCGCTGATGCTGGCGGCAACGGCGATGTTCTTCGCGGCCACGTTCACGGCCGTGCCGGATACGGTCTCGGCGGCCCTGGCAGCGGCGGCCGGAGCGATCCTCGTCTTCTGCTGCGCCACGCACGGCAGAAGACGATGAGGAACGACCTGTTCCCCCTAAAATCAGACAGCACATGCAAAAAAGTCCCGTCGCGCGACGGGACTTTTTGCGTGATATAATCGTTTTCATAGAAAATTGCATTCCGGGGGGAATGATCAATGATAAAGAAAAAAGGCGTCACGCTCCATCAGGAGATCGCCGCAGAACTGCGGGCGCGGATCGACAACGGCGAATGGCCGCCGGACACGAGACTGCCTTCGGAACCGGAACTGTCGGCGCACTTTGGCGTCTGCCGCATGACCGTCCGCCAGGCCCTCGGCGAGCTCGAAGCGGAAGGGCGGATCGTGCGCCAGCGCGGGCGCGGCACGTTTGCGGCGCAGCAGAAATTCGTGGGCGACATCGTCTCCTTCCGACTGCCCGAGGGCTTCGGCCACAAACACGAGCTCGTCAGCGTCAAAAGGAAGAAGGCCAACGCGCTCCTGGCCTCGCAGCTTGACGTGGAACGGCGGAAGACGATCGTCGAGCTGTACCGCGTGCGCTTTTTCGCTGCGCAGAACGAACCGGCCGAGCTGGAGATCTCCTCGATGACGCCCGAGACGTTCGCGCTGATCGCGGACGAAGACTTCACCCAGCCTGTCTACACGACGATCCGGCGAAAGCTGGACGTGAGTTCCGACAGCTTTGTCTGCGAAGTGCTGCCCGTCGCGCTCGACGAGGAGCAGGCCAAACTGCTCAAACTGCCCGCCGGCACGCTGGCGCTGAAACTGCACCGCACCTGGCTGGGCGACGGAAAGCCCCTGATGTTCACCGTCCTCATCTTCTCGCCGGAGAAGAACCGCTACGTGCTGGGGAAATGACGCGGCACGGGCGGGAACGTCATACTTCAAAACCTTCAACGCAAAGGCACAAGGACACGAAGAAAAAACAAGAGAAGATCAAAAGAAGACCCGCAGGGGCGTTCTCAGGGAGCGCTCATGCGGGTCTTCTGGTTCTTCTCTTTGAGTCTTAGCGACTTCGCGTCTTGGCGTTGGATTCGGGTTTTGTTTTTCCGTCCCGTGCGCCGCGGGCGGGTACATGGGCCCGCCCCTACGAAAACGCGTGCGTTTGTCCGTAGGGGCGGCCCCGCGCGGCCGCCCGGGGGGCGCGGCGCTC
>JAEEUD010000132.1 GCA_016286835.1 Pyramidobacter sp.
TGGCATGGTTGACGACGGCCAGATCGGGAGAATGACGCTCAAGCTCTTTTTCCCACACGCCTGTGTCGAGCCGGCCTGATTTGTCGCAACGGACGACTTCCACGTGGACGCCCGTGCTCTGCAGGCGCCGCAGGGGCCGCGTCACGGCATTGTGCTCCATCGACGTGGTCAGGACGGTCATACCGGGCCTGAGAAAACCTTTCAGGACCACGTTCAGCGACTCGGTGACGCCCGAGGTGAACGTGACGTACTGCGGCGAAGCGTTTTCCCAGCCGCCGAACAGTCGGGCGAGGCGTTCCCGGCACTCGAGCGTCATGCTCATCGTTGCGATGTCACGCTCCGCGGCCGATCCGCGCGCAAAATTGGCGCCGCCGCTCTCAAGAAAATCTTTCATTGCCTGTGCGACGCAGGGGGGTTTAGGCCAGCTCGTCGCCGCGTTGTTCAAATAGACAGACATTTTTATTCTCCCTCGTTTTTCATCGTTCACAGCCGGCGCTCCGGCCCGGTTTTATCCATTATACATCGCCGCTGTCCGATTCGACGCCTTCTTTACAGTTTGGCGATTTTTGTGGATAATACTTTGTGGATAATTATGCTCTCACGTTCGCTGCGGCGCTATAAAAGGACCGCTGTGGTGAACGTGAAAGTGTGTTCGCGTAAGGTGGGAAAATTCATGGAAGACGTTAAAAAAATCTGGGGACAACTGCTCGAAGCCGCAAAGCCGAGCCTGCCGCCGCAGACGATCGAGATCTGGATGCAGTCCTGCTCCCCGCTGAGAATGGAACAGAACCGTCTCGTGCTCGACACGGGCAACTCATACGTCGAAAAAAGGGTGAGAAACGAGTATCTCCCCGTGCTCGAACGCGTCATGATCGAACAAAAACTCGGCGACGGCATCGACCTCACGTACGATTCCACGCCCGTCGAGCCGGAACACGTGTCCGTGCCGACTCCGCCAGTCAAGCCGGTCATCAGCGATAACGGTCTCAACCGCCAGTACGATTTCTCGTCGTTCGTGGTCGGCAAGTCGAACCGCATCGCTCACGCCGCCGGCCTTGCCGTCGCGGAAGCTCCCGGCGAGTCGTACAATCCTCTGTTCATCTGGGGCGGCGTGGGACTGGGGAAAACGCATCTCATGCACGCCATCGGCAATTACGCGCTGAGCCGCAATCCAGATCTGAAAGTGCTCTACCTTTCCTCGGAAAAGTTCGTCAACGACCTCATCAAGTCGATCGCGAACCAGAAGAGGGAAAGTTTCCGCTCGCATTACCGTAATGTCGATATCCTCCTCATCGACGACATCCAGTTTCTGGCCGGCAAGGAAGCGACTCAGGAAGAATTCTTCCACACGTTCAACGACATGTACAACGAGAAAAAGCAGATCGTGCTCAGCTCCGACCGGCCGCCGAGAGAGCTTGACGGCATCGACGACCGCATCCGCAGCCGCTTTGCCTGGGGCGTCGCCGCCGATATCCAGCCGCCCGACTACGAGACCCGGATCGCCATCCTCAAGAAGAAAGCCGAGCAGCGGCGCTTCCCCGTCAACGACGACGTCATCAATTACCTCGCCGAAACCGTTCCCAGCAACATCCGTGAGCTCGAAGGCGCGCTCAACCGCGTCATCGCCAATTCCAGCTTCTCGCAGATGCCGATCACCGTGGAAAACACACAAATCTGGCTAAAAGACGTGATCGACACGCATCACATAAAGATCTCGTCGCAGATCATCATCGAGCTCGTCGCCAAGGAATTCAGCTATCTGCCGTCGGACATCCTCGGCAAAAGCCGCACCTCGGAAATCGCTCTCGCCCGCCAGGTCGCGATGTACCTGTGCCGCAAGCACACAGAGCTGAGCCTTCAGCAGATCGCCCGCGACTTCGGCAAGAAGGACCATACCACCGTCCTGCACGCCGTACGCAGCATCCAGGTAAGGATCAACGAGGACGAACGCGTGCGGAGCGCTGTGGAAAACATCGAGAAAAAACTGTGATTCGGCGGTGGATCCGTTCTGAAAAAATCTGTGGATAAGTTGACCATCATGGCCTTTTTGGCGTAAAACTGTGGATATGTGGACAGCCTTCCACATTTTCTCCGCTGTTTTATCCACACGCTAAAATTCCGTTGATCACTTGATCCGAATCACTTATCCACAGTTTACACACAGCATAATACTACTGCTACTGATTTTAAGAATTCACTTATTGGTACATACCAGTGAAAGCGAGGACACGCAACATGAAACTGGAAATCACTCAAAACATCTTTATGAAATACTGGTCCATGGCAGAGCGCTGCACGGGCACGAAAAGCACGATGGCTACGCTTGCCAGTATCCTCTGCACGGCAGACGAAGACGGCGTGACGCTGCATGCGACCGACCTGAAAACGACGATCCGCGTCAAAGCCGAAGGCGCTGCCGTGATCGAGCCGGGCACGGCCATCCTGCCCCTGAAAGTCGTCGGTGAGCTGTTCAAAAAGATCTCCGTCTCGCCGTTTACGGTCGAGGTCGAGAACGAAAAAGGATCGATCAAAGCCGGACGCAACCGCTACTCGTTCACTACCTATCCCGTCAGCGACTTCCCGGAGCTTCCTTCGCCGCGTGCCGCTGAGGAGTTCACCCGAGTTCCCGCCGGCGACCTGGGCCGTGTCCTTGCCGAAGGCAGCATCGCCGGCGCGCCGAACGAGGATTTTCCCAAGTACATTTCCGGCGGGCTGCTGCAGATCCGCAAGGGCGAGCTGCGCGTCGTCGCCACCGACGGCCGCCGCCTCTCGCTTTCCAAAACGGCCACGCAGCAGACAGGTACGGACGCTGACGAAGAGCCGCGCGAGATGCTGCTGCCGCTGAAATCGCTCGACGAGTACAAGAACATCCTCTCCGGTTTCGCGCCCGACATTGAGGTCGAAGTGCTCCAGGACGGCGCCGTGACCTATTTCAACGTGCCCGGCGTGCAGTATTCGGTGCGCTGCATCGACAGCAAATTCCCCAACTACGAGCGCATCCTCAGCAACAGCAGCACGACGCAGATGAAAGCTGAGCGCTCGGCCTTCCTTTCCGCGCTCGACCGCATCAACATCGTCGTCAACGATTCCAGCCGCATGGTGCTGCTGACGCTGTCGCCCGGCGCGGCGATGGGGCTGACGGGACGCGCGCCGGAGATCGGCGAAGCGAACGAGAGCGTAGACGCCGAAGTCGACGGCGAACCGCTACGCGTCGCCTTCAACGTGGCTTATCTGAGCGCGGGAGTCAAGGCTTTCCACGGCAGCGAAGTCAGTCTTGCCTTCAACGGCAGCGAAGGTCAGATGGTGATCTCGCGTCCCGGCGGCGACGATTTCATCTACATGCTCATGCCGATCAAGCTCAAATCCGCCGAGACGGCTATGGGCGCCGCGGAGGAATAAGACTTCCCATGCGGATCGCTCAGACGAGAATCCGCAATTTCCGCAATCTGGAAAGTGCGCTCTGCGAATGGCATCCCGGTCTGAACGTCCTGACCGGCCCTAACGGAGCGGGCAAGACCAACGTTTTGGAGGCTCTCCACGTTCTCACCGGGTGGGGAGCCTTCAGCGGTTCAAAGTGCGCCGACACGGTCAGATGGAAAAGCGAAGGCGGCGCTTCGCTGGCCGCTCAGGTCGAAGGCGAACACAGCGCCGTCGTCGAAGCGGCCATTGTCGCGCGTGCGTCGCTGCGGCTCGACGGCAGAGCCTGCCGCTGGGGCGATCTGCGCAGCTGCGTGCAGTCGCTGGCGTTTCTGCCGGCCGATATGGCCCTGATCGAAGGTTCGCCCGCCGTGAGACGGCGTTTTCTCGACGTGCTCTGCGCGCTCGTCTTTCCGCTCTATGCCTGGAAGCTCTCCGAGTACCGCCGCATCGCGCGCCACAGGCGATATCTGCTCGGCCGCGGTCATGCTCCGCGCTTCACCGACGAGACGATGGCCGGCCTGGCCGTATGGATCTGGGAATGCCGCCTAGAAGTGGCGACGCTGCTGCAGAAGTATCTTGAAAAATGGAGTGCCCTTCTGCCGCGCAAAATCGCGCTGGAATTGAAAAGGGGAGGGGCGGGCAATGCGGATGACCTGAACGAGGATTTTCACCGTTCCCTTGACCTTCTGGCCGAGCGTGAGCGTCTTTCCGGAGTGCCTCTGGTCGGTCCGCACCGCGACGATCTGATCCTTTCCTGCGAAGAACGCCTGGCAGGCGAAACGTTCAGCCGCGGCCAGCGCCGCCGCGCCGCTCTGGCGCTGATCATGGCTTCGGCGTCGGCGGTGGAGAACCGTTATCGCGCCGCTCCCGTGCTGCTGCTCGACGAAGTCACGTCCGAGCTCGACGCGGAAGGCCGCGGGATCCTCATGAACAGCCTGCGCGAAAGCGGCTGGCAAGTGTTCGCCGCTACGGCGGAAAGTTCGCTGCCTGATTTTGACGGCGCGCTTTGGAAGCTCGAAAACGGAAAGATCGAGCGAGTTGAACCGAAATAGCGAGTTTAAAGGATTTGACTTTTCCTGATGAAAAACGACGTTGCTTTTTAAAAGCTGTACGTCGGAACCTGGAATCTTTTTTCTCTATGATGGAGTCAAAAGGAGGAACTGTGATGAAAAAACTGCTCTGCGCACTGCTGTTGACACTGATCGTGGCGTGCGGCGCCCGTGCCGAAAAGCTCGAAGGCGTGTGGGGAATGAAATTCGGCTCAGCGGTCGGGGCCGTGCATCAGCTTTTGACCGGGCGCGGCGCGAAGCTGCTGTGCGAGTACGGCTATCAGCCCAATTACCGCGAAGCCCTGTACAGCGTCAACTTTTTCGGCCGCGAGGGCACACTGCTGCTGCGTTTTTCCAAAAAGGGCCTGTTCCTCGCCCGCTTCGCGTTTTTCCGCAAGGGCGATCTGGAACGCGCGCAGAAAGTCGCCGCTTCTCGCGCACAGAACAGCGAGAAAAAATACGCCGCTTTCACCTCGCACTACAACGAACTCAATTCGATGCTGACGCGCAAATACGGTCCGGCATCTTCTGAGCTTGAAGAAAACGGTGTAGTAAGCGGCGCGCGCTGGGAGGCAGGCGTGTTTGACCGACGTGCGATCACGCTTTACGAAAGCCGCTCTCTCTCGGTCAACGACACGGTGCTGAGCTACGAGGACCTGAGCCGCAGGTAGCGGACGCCATGCAGATCTTTCCCGAAAGCCGTTTCGACGTGATCGTCGTCGGCGGCGGACACGCCGGCTGCGAGGCGTCGCTTGCTGCCGCCAGGATGGGTGCGAAAACGCTGATGATCGTGCAGGACGTGGATCACGTCGCCTGTATGCCCTGCAACCCGTCGATCGGCGGTCCTGCCAAAGGCACGCTCGTGCGCGAGGTGTCGGCGCTTGGCGGCGTCCAGGCGCGCGCCGCCGACGCTTCGGCGATGATGATGCGTTGGCTCAACACTTCCAAGGGCCCGGCTGTCCGCGCTCTGCGAGCGCAGTGCGATCTTCATGACTACCATGATTATTACTTGCAGGAATTGACGAACTGTCCCAATCTGCGCGTCTTTCAGGATCAGGTCGAGGAACTGTGGATCGAAGGCGACCGCC
>JAEEUD010000133.1 GCA_016286835.1 Pyramidobacter sp.
CGGAGCGCCGGTCAGCGGAGTGACGCAAAGAACATCTTCTTCGTTCACCAGACGGACAGTATGACCATAAATTGAATCAGAGACCTCTTTTTCAAGGGACGGCGCAAGTCGGTAAGTGTAAACGACATTCGCTCCCAAAGACTTCAGGCAGTTCATGGTCGCCATAATATCGTTCGAGAGCCCGCGACAGTTAAGCCAGACAGGCTGATCGGCCAACGCAGCACCAATCAACATCCTGTGAACCTGCGATTTTGAAGAAATAGCACGTACCGTGCCGCGCAGTTCGCTTGCCATGATCGTAGCGTTCATGCGATCGCCTCCTGAGCGTTCTTCGTCAGTTCCAGTCCTTCTTCCAGAAACTCGCGTGCCTCGTCGAGCATGACTTTTCTGCGCTCGACCGTTCCGATCCCCGTGGGCAGCACAAGGGTGACGGTGTTGCTGGCGCGTTTTTTGTCGGCCATCATGCTCGAGAACAGCTCGTCGACGCCGTACTGCGTGGAAAACGGCAGACCGCGCGCTTTCAGCGCCGCGACGAGCCGGCTGTACACGTCCGCCTCGCAGATGCGGCGCTTTACGCAGGCGGCCGTGATCAGCGCCATGCCGATGGCCACGCAGAAGCCGTGCGGAATGCTGAAATGACTGCATTTTTCCACGGCATGTCCGAACGTGTGGCCGAAGTTGAGGATCATGCGCAGCCCCGTTTCCTTCTCGTCGCTGCGCACCACGTCGCGCTTGATCTCCACGCAGCGGTGCACGATCCCGGCGATGTCGGCCGCGCTCACGTTTTCCCGCGCCGAGGCGCGGAACAGCTTTTCGTCGCGGATCATGCCCGTCTTGACGATCTCGCCGAAGCCGTTGGCCAGCTGCTCCTTCGGCAGCGTCGCCAGCGTGTCGGTGTCATAGAGCACGAGATCGGGCTGGTAGAATGTGCCGACGAGGTTCTTGCCTGCGTCGAGGTCGATGGCCGTCTTGCCGCCGACCGACGAATCGACCGCCGCCAGCAGCGACGTGGGAAGCTGCACGAGGCCGATGCCGCGCATGTACAGCGACGCGGCCAGCCCGCCCATGTCGCCGATGACGCCGCCGCCGAGCGCGAACACCGTGTCGCCGCGCGTCATGCCGAACGAGGCCATCTCGTTGAGGATCGGAAACAACGAGTGGATGTTCTTCGAGCCCTCGCCGGCGGGAATGACGTGCAGGCGGTGCGTGAAGCCCGCGTGCTCCAGCGACTTCTGCACGCGCGCGGCATAGACGGGCGCGACGTTCGTGTCGCTGACGATCATCGCCTTGCCGGCCCCGCGCAGCGGCGCGGTCAGTTCGCCGGCCACGGTGAGCAGCTCCGCGCCCGTGTGGACGTAGTATTTTTTCGACGGCGTCGTCACGGTGACGCTGTTCATCTAGCCGTCGACCTCCTCTTTCCGGACTCGGCCCTCTTCGAGCAGATCCCAAAGTTTTTTCTCGTCATGGGCCGCGATCGCGTCGCGGTATTTCTGCAGCTCGGCAATGATCTGGTCGATCTCGAAGAGCAGATTGCCGCTGTTTTCCAGAAACAGGTCGGCCCACATCGTCGGGTTCAGCCAGGCCACGCGCGTCAGGTCGCGGTACGAGCCGGCCGAGAAGCCGGAGTGCTCCCGCGCCGTCGGGCTTTTCACGTAGGCGTTGCTGACGACGTGCGCCAGCTGCGACGTGAAGGCGATCAGGCGGTCGTGACGCTCCGCCGTCGTCACGGCGATGCGTCCGAAGCCGGCCGGCATGACGTAACTCTTGATGCGCTCGAGCAGGTTCACGTCGTCGAACACCCTCGGCACGACGACGAAGCTCGCGCCGCGGTACATGTTCGCCGAGCTGTTCTTGAAGCCCCAGCGGTGCGTGCCGGCCATCGGGTGCCCGCCGGCATATTCAAAGCCGTACTGCTTCGCGAGGCGGAAGCCCGTCTCGCAGATGCGGGTCTTGATGCCGCAGCAGTCGATCACCAGGCACGAGGCCGGGATGTATTTCGCGTTCTCCTCCAGCCACTGACACGACAGCGCCGTGTGCAGACAGACGAGCACGCAGTCGCACTCCTTGAGCGTTTCCGGCGTCAGCTCGCCGTCCACGGCCCCCATCAGCCGGGCGAAGCTCAGCGTCGTGGTGTCCTTGTCGGCGGCGTAGATCGTGAACTCGCTGTCCGACGCCTTGTAGGCGCGCGCGAACGAGCCGCCGATCAGCCCCAGGCCGACGATGCCGATCGTCTTCATGCGATCGCCTCGCGCACCTTCGCGATCCTGCCCGCAAGCACGTCAAACTGTTCGGGCGTCAGAGACTGCGCGCCGTCGCAGAGCGCGTGCGCCGGATCGTTGTGGACTTCGATGATCAGGCCGTCGGCGCCCGCCGCCGTCGAGGCCAGAGCCATCGGCGCGACGTAGCGCGCGTAGCCCGTGGCGTGGCTGGGATCGACGATCACGGGCAGATGCGTGTACTCGTGCAACACGGCCACGGCCGACACGTCGAGCGTGTTGCGCGTGTACGTCTCGAACGTACGGATGCCGCGCTCGCAGAGCATGACGTTCTCGTTGCCGCCGGCCATGATGTACTCGGCGCTCATCAGCAGTTCCTTGAGCGTGTTGGCCAGGCCTCGCTTGAGCAGGATCGGCTTGTCACAGCGGCCGAGCTCCCTGAGCAGGTCGAAGTTCTGCATGTTGCGTGCCCCGACCTGAAGCACGTCGATGTCGGCGAACAGGTCGAGGTCGTTGATGTTCATGATCTCCGAGACGATGGGCAGCCCGGTTTCCTTTTTGGCTTCCAGCAGCAGCTTGATGCCCTCGCCGTGCAGTCCCTGGAAGGCGTAGGGCGACGTGCGCGGCTTGAACGCACCTCCGCGCAGCAGCGTCGCGCCCGAAGCCTTGACGGCGCGCGCCACCGTGATGATCTGCTCCTCGTTCTCGACCGAGCAGGGACCGGCGATGATCTGGAAATGACCGCCGCCGAACCTGCGTCCGGCCACGTCCACGACCGTCGGTTCCTCGTGGAACTTGCGGTTGGCCTTCTTGAACGGATCGCTGATCCGCGTCACGCGCTCGATGATCGACAGGCTTTCCAGCATCTCGATGTCGACCTTGCTGACGTCGCCGATAAGGCCGATGATCGTGTGGAACTCGCCCTTGCTGACGTGGCACTGCAGGCCGATGCTCTCGAACCATTTGCACAGGTTTTCCCGCTGTTCGTCCGTGGCGCCTTTTTTCAATACTGCGATCATGATAAAGGACCTCCCTGAAATATAAAAAATGAAGGCCGTGCGGCGATTCCGCACGGCCTGTGATCCCTGATACGGGTGACTGATGGAACGTTTTTACGCTTCGTCAGCTTTTGGGCAGCACAAAATCACCTTTCTGGAAGCTCCAAAAAAGTAAAAGTAATAATATTTGGCTGCGAAATAGCCGGCGTTGTACATGCGTTTCGTTCTCCTGACGCTCCCTTACTGACGGGGAGAGATGATTCGGTACGAATAGCGAGAGTATAACGCCGCGGACGCCCTTTTGTCAACAGTGAATGCGGACAAATAGGCGGCCCGCGGCAAAAATGTCGGCGGCATGAAAAAGCGGACGCCGCGAAACGGCCTCCGCCCGGATCCTATTTTGACGCGACCTCCCAGGTCGTGCCGAGGCGCTCTTTCAGCCGTTCGACTTCGTCCTCGCTCAGTCCGAGACTGCGGATGTACTTTTCTGCGTACGGCTGCAAACGCGCTTCGTCCTCTTTCGCGCCGAGGCAGCGGCAGAAGTAGCGCACACCTGAGCTGACATAGTGCGCGTAGCGCTTCTCGCCGACGGTGAGGTGGTAGTAGTTGACGAAACTCTCGCCGTAGTCTCGCTCCAGCTCGGGGCGGGAGGCGTCCATCAGGGCCGCCAGCAGGAAGGCGACGAATCCGGCCCGGTCCTTGCCCTCGGCGCAGTGCTCGAGATACGGCCCGGGACGGCCGAGCATGAAGCGCAGCTGCCTCGCCAGTCCGTTACGGAACGAGGGCCGGTCGAACACGGCCGGCAGCGCCTGGGTGATCACGCCGCCCGCTTTCCACACGGAGCGGTAGTACGGCGACTGGCATTTGGCGCTCTGCATGTTCTCTTTCAGCGTCGCCGGCGGATTGGCAAGGTTCAGAAATGTCTTCACGCCCGCTTTTGCGGCAAGGCGGTCGGCGTACGGCGCGCGCGGCCGCACAATGCTGCTGGGGATGCTCGAGCGGTACAGCGCGTTTGCGCCCAGCCTGCCGCCGCGCACGACGCGGAAGTTGGCGAATATCTCGTCGCTGGCGTAATCCTCACGCTTATCGGTGGCGGTCAGGCGCAGCTGCCGCGTCGCCGCGTAGGCGCCTTTCTGCTCCAGCCGCACCTCGACGGGCCGGCTGGCGAGATCGACTTCGTCGTTCAGCTTCCAGACCGCGTCATCTTCGTGATACAGTCCGGCTTCCTGCGCGAACGAGCCGTAACTGACCGCCAGAAGCAGCCGGCCGCGGCGCTCGATCAGCATCGTGAAGCCCGCCGCCACGTCGGTGTAACGCCGCACGACGGGCACGCCCTTCCAGCTGCGGCCGTTCAGGGAGACGGTCACCAGGTCGTCAAAGGCAATGTCGGAGCGCGCCCGCATCTCGTCGGCCGTCAGGTCGAGGAACAGCGAGCCGTGGTCGTTGACGCCCGTGACATGCGCGGTAAACGACGCGGGCTTTTTGGCGCCGCCTTCAGCCGCCGCCGCGGGCAGCGAAAGCGCGAGCGCGCAGAGAAAAGCAAAGAACAGAGCAAGCGTTTTTTTCATCGCCGCGGCCTATCTCCTCTTTTTGACGCTCTTTTTCACCGGGCGCTTCGGCGCGGGGCGTTTGGGAGCGGCGGGGCGTCTGGTGCTGCGCGCGGGGGCCGAATAGCGCGTCGCGGATCTCTTCGGTGCGGGGAAGAAATGCGCCAGTTCCGGCTTGTTGCGGCCCATCTCGGCGGCCGAGAAGCCGTCCCGCGATCTGGTGTCGGCGTTCGCGCCGCGGGCCAGAAGCAGCCGCACGGCTTCAGCGTTGTTGGCGCGCACGGCGTACATCAGCGGCGTCATGCCGCGCTCGTCGCGCTGGTCGATCTTCACGCCGGGAAGCGCAAGCAGCGTTTTCAGCGTCTCGACGTTCTTGTTGCCGGCGGCCCAGCTCAGCGCGCTGCGTCCTTCGCGGTCAAGCCTGTGCGGATCGGCGCCGCGGGCCAGGAGCAGCTTCGCGATCTGCGGATGCTCGTTCTGCGCGGCGGCCATCAGCGGCGTCAGTCCCGTGGCGGAAGCCTTCTCCAGCGTGTCGGGCGCAGCCGCCAGCAGCGCCGAGAGCACCGCTTCGCTGCGGCTGTGGCGCGCGGCCAGCAGCGTCGCCGTGCTGCCGGTCATGTCGGTCCTGCGCGGATCGGCCCCTCTGGCCAGAAGCGTCTGCGTGATCTTCACGCGCGGATTGAGCATCGCCGCCGTCATCAGCGGCGTCAGTCCCTGCTGGTTGGCCT
>JAEEUD010000134.1 GCA_016286835.1 Pyramidobacter sp.
CGTGATCTGCTCGGGGTCGAACGCGTCGGGCGCGGGCAGGGCGACGCCCTTTTCGGCAGCCTTCTGAAGGATGCTGCACACGCGCGCGTGCGCATACTGCACGTAATAGACAGGATTGTCGGCCGACTGGCTCTTGGCCACTTCAAGGTCGAAGTCGAGGTGGCTGTCGCTGCGGCGCATCAGGAAGTAATAGCGCGTGGCGTCCACGCCCACTTCGTTGACGACCTCGGACAGCTCCACGAACTGACCGCTGCGCGTGGACATTTTCACCTGCTCGCCGTTCCGCAGCAGATTGACGAACTGGATGAGGAGGATCGTGAACTTGCGCGGATCGTTGCCAAGCGCTTCGATGGCCGCTTTCATCCTCGGCACGTAGCCGTGGTGATCGGCGCCCCAGACGTCGATGACGCGCTCAAAGCCGCGGTCGAACTTTTCCTTGTGATAGGCGATGTCCGACGTGAAATACGTCGGCACGCCGTTGGAACGCATCAGCACGCGGTCCTTGTCGTCGCCGTACTCGGTGGTGCGGAACCAGAGCGCGTCGTCCTTCTCGTAGAGATGTCCGCGGTCTTTCAGCGTCTTCACGGCAGCGGGAACAAGACCACGGTCGTAAAGCGATTTTTCCGAGAAGAACACGTCGAAGGTGACGCCGAACTGCTCAAGCTCGTCCTTGATCTGTCCGAGGATGCGGTCGGCCGCGTACTTCTTGAAAAACGGCAGCGACTCTTCGAGCGGCTGATCCAGGAATTCCTCGCCGTGCTTTTCGATCACTTCACGGGCGATGTCGAAGATGTAGTCGCCCTTGTACGACTCCTCGGGGAACGGGCACTTGTCCTCGTGTCCGAGCAGTTTGAAGTAGCGCGACTGCGTGGAACGGCCGAGGATGTTCATCTGCAGGCCGTTATCGTTGACGTAATACTCCTTCTCAACGTTCCAGCCGGCGAACTTGAGGATGTTCGCCGTCACGTCGCCGACGGCGGCGCCGCGTCCGTGCCCGACGTGGAGCGGGCCGGTGGGATTGGCGCTGACGAACTCGATCTGCGCCTTGCGTCCCTTGCCCAGATCGGCACGGCCGTATTCCGCTCCGGCGGCAAGCACGTCGCGGACGATGTCGCCCATCCACAGGTTGGACAGGTAAAAGTTGATGAACCCGGGGCCGGCCACTTCGACGCGGCGGATGTGCGCGTCCTTTTCGATGCGGCGGGCGATCTCCTGAGCCAGATCGCGCGGCGCGCAGCCGAGGACCTTGCAGTTTTTCATCGCGGCGTTGGTCGCCCAGTCACCGTGATCTTCCTGTTTGGGGCGCTCGAGATGTATCTCGTCGAACGAGGCGGAAACGCCCTTTTCCTCCGCGATCGCCTCGAGCGCGCCCTTGATCAGCGCCTTCAGAGCGCTTGTGTTGTCAGCCATTTCTTTCTATTCTCCAATCGTTTCTGTTCATAAAAGCGCTCACGCGCCCTGAAGCGTTACTTTCGTCCCGTCGGCAGCAACGCCAGATTGTTGTTTTTCCACGTGCCCCACACCTCCAGCACGCGTTTGAAGCCGGGGATGAACGGTGCGTCGATCCTCGTCTGCGAGAGGATGTGCTTTTCTTCGCCCTCCAGCGTGTTTTTGCGCTGATTGATGCGGAAATGGCTCGTGTAGCTGTTCGTCGCGCTCGCCTGTTCCTGCTTGAGCGGCGCGGACATAGCGCGGAAGCCCTTGGGGATGGTGACGTTGTACGACTGCTCAACGACGAACGGGAAGCGCAGCACGGCGCTGCTGTTCACGTCTTTCAGACGTTCGACGGGCCCGGGGGCGATCGACGGGAGGCCGATCATCAGCCCCTGCTTGCCTTCGATGCCGGACCTGGCCTTCACGGGCATGACGACTTTGAAGCCCGTGCTGCCAAGCGGCGTCACGGCCAGTTCAGCCTTCGGGTCGATCCAGCCTTCAAGCCCGCCGAGCAGCATATACAGCTGATCCTTGCGGCCGTCAGCAAGGCCCTCGAACATCTCCGTCCACTTGTTGCGCACGCGCACGTCGAGCGTGCCGCTCACAGTGCAGTCGGGTTCGACGGCGAGGTTCCAGGCAAGCGAAAGGCGGTTCTTCTCCACCTGCGTGCCGCCGATCGACTTCTTGCGCAGTTTTTTATTGCCTGCGGCATAGATCGCCTTGCCGCGCAGTGAAGGCGGCATCTGTCCGGGCTCGCCCGGAGTGCCGGGAATGTAGTACCAGCTCTTTTTCGCGCCCGGTTCGGTGACCTGGAGCACGGGATGCATCAGGCCGGCAGCGCATGAGATCGCCTCGCGTGACTGCGGCAGCACGTGTTCGAACCACACTTCCGACTTCCAGCCGCGTTTTTCCAGCCATGCCGAAGCCAGATAGGCGGCTTCCCACGTCGTCCACGGTCCCGCGGCAGGCATCTGCGCCTTGCTCCGCCAGGTACCGCGCGAAGGCAGGCGCGAGGGGCTGCGCCAGAACTTCTCGATCGTAGCGATCGCCTGATCGCGTTCGCTGCCGGTGCGCATCACGTACTCGTCAGGGATCGACGGCCAGGTGCGCGAGGAAAGATCGTTCATCATCTCGACGATCGGCAGCGGGCCGGCGCTGAGGCTGAAGACGACGTAAGGATCGGAGCTTTCGACCATGCCCATGACGCCGCGGTTGGCAGGCTGCTTGAAATAGAACCAGCCGTAACGGCGGAACGTGTCATCAGCCTGCGTCGTGGGCGGGGTGTTGGTGCTCGACTCAAACAGGAGTTCCTGGCTCTTGGAGATGCGCACCTGGATGCTGCCCTCCCACGTGGGGTACTCGGCGCTGATCCAGGCGATGTCCTCGAGCACGTTCTGCTCGGGATAGTTCTGACGGAAACTGATCGCGAGGATGTACATGTCGTCGATCTTGGGGAACTTGATATCGATGCGGCCGTGTTTTTTCAGCTCATCGCGATCATAGTCGAGAGTATGTACAAGGCGGGATGTGCCGGGATCAAAGATCGCCGCCTGCTCCAGCTCGATCGTGCCGCCGGCGGGGGCGAAGAGCAGATCTTCCAGCCAGCCCAGACGTGCCGTGGGACCGCAGAGAATGACGTAGGACGTGGCTTTCACCATGCGCCCCTGAGGATCCTGAGAATAGAGCTGCTTGCGGTTCCAGATCACGGCGGGAGAGCCGCGGTAATCGTCGAGATTGGGACACTCCTGCGTCATCTTGGCGATGTCGGCCGGCGTAAGAGGCAACGCGAACGCGGATGCACACAGCGAAAGCGCGAAAAGGACCGCGCAGAAAAGTTTTTTCATGGATAAACCCCTTTCCGCTAGACGTTTCTGCCGCAGCAGTTCTTGTACTTACGGCCGCTGCCGCAGGGGCAGGGATCGTTGCGGCCGACCTTCTTGACGTGGACAGGCTGGGGACGCTCTCCGCCGCCGGAATAATTGCCGAAGTAATTCCCGCGCGAGGTCTGCGGGTTGAATTTCAGTTCTTCCTCCGCAGCCTTCGACGGCGCGGGAGCGGCGCCGCGGTGCTCGCGCACGGCCGTGGGCGCGGCGCGGCGCAGACGGTCTTCGTCGGAGACGATGGCGACGCGGAAGAACAGCTTGGTGATCTGCTCGCGGATGTTGGCCATGGTCTCCTGGAACAGGTTGAACGACTCGAACTGGTACTCCATGAGCGGGTCCTTCTGTCCCACGGCGCGCAGGCCGATGCCCTGACGCAGCACGTCCATGCCGAGCAGGTGCTCCTTCCACGCGCCGTCGAGCACATGCAGAGCGATGAAGCGGAACAGGCTTTCGGCCACGGACGGTTCGAGCATGGAAACGCGCTCGTCGAACTTGGCCGAGATCTCCTCCTTGATGGCGTCCACAGCGGGCCCAACATTGCGCCGGTCGTCGGCGCCGGCCAGCGGTTTTTCGATGCCGGGCCAGTAGACCTCGCGCAGCTTTGTGGCGGCGTAGTTGGGCGACGCTTCCTTGTCCTCGGGGAAGGCAGCGTCGATGATATCGTCAACGTTGCTGACGGCGATCTCCTTGGCGTGCTCGAGGATCTCGGGATCGGTCATGATCGTGCTGCGCTCGGTGTAAACGGCCTCGCGCTGGGTGTTCATGACGTTATCGTAGAGCAGCAGCTGACGACGAACGTCGTAGTGCATCATCTCGACCTTTTTCTGGGCATTTTCAATGGCACGCGTGAGCAGCGGATGCTCGATCGACTCGCCCTTTTCCATGCCCAGCTTGTCCAGCATCCCGCCGATACGGTCGGAGCCGAACAGGCGCAGCAGGTCGTCTTCAAGCGACAGATAGAATCGCGAACTGCCGGGGTCGCCCTGACGGCCTGAGCGTCCGCGCAGCTGATTGTCGATGCGGCGCGACTCGTGCCGCTCGGTGCCGAGGATGCAGAGGCCGCCCTGCGCGAGGACTTTCTCCTTCTCTTCGGCGCAGAGCTTCTTCATCTGGTCGAGGATAGCCGCACACTTGTCGGCGTCCTTCACGGGATCGAGTCCCTTGGCACGGTACGCCTCGCGGGCCAGGAAGTCGGGATTGCCGCCGAGCAGGATGTCGGTGCCGCGGCCGGCCATGTTGGTGGCGACGGTGACGGCGCCGAAGCGTCCGGCCTGCGCGACGATCTGCGATTCCTTTTCGTGGTAGCGGGCATTGAGCACCTGGTGCGGGATGCGGCGGGCGCGCAGAAGCTTGCTGACGTGCTCCGACACGGCCACGGAGACGGTGCCGACCAGCACGGGGCGACCGGCAGCGTGCACGCGCTCGATCTCTTCGACGACGGCCATAAACTTCTCGTCCATCGTGCGGTAAACCTGATCGGGATAGTCGATGCGAATCACCGGCTTGTTTGTGGGGATGACGACGACGCCGAGGCGGTAAATGTCCTTGAACTCCTCGGCTTCGGTGGCCGCCGTGCCCGTCATGCCGGCGAGCTTCTTGTACATGCGGAAATAGTTCTGGATCGTGATCGTGGCCAAAGTCTGGCTTTCCTTGCCGACTTTGACGTGCTCCTTGGCCTCGATGGCCTGATGCAGACCGTCGGAGAAACGGCGGCCGAACATCAGTCTGCCGCGGAACTCGTCCACGATGACGATCTCGCCGTCCTTGATGACGTAGTGCACGTCGCGCTTGAAGAGATAGTGCGCCTTCAGGGCCTGATTGATCTTGTGCGCCATGTCGGCGTGTTTCATGTCGGAGAACAGGCCCGGCGTTTTCAGCATCTGCTCGCACTTGGCGATACCCTGGCTGGTGAGCGTGACGGTCTTTTCCTTCTCGTCCACGACGAAATCGCCGTCAGGCTCCTTGCGCTCCTTTTCGTCAAGCAGGAACGCGGGCACTTCGACTTCGTTGGGATCCTTGAACACGCCTTTCAGCCTCGTGGCGATCTGATCGGCCTGCGTATACGCGCCCGTGTCCTCCTCCGAAGGTCCGGAGATGATGAGCGGTGTGCGCGCTTCGTCGATGAGGATCGAGTCCACTTCGTCGACGATGCAGAA
>JAEEUD010000135.1 GCA_016286835.1 Pyramidobacter sp.
TGGCCACGGACTACGGCGCGAAGCTGCTTGAAGGTCTGCCGCTCGTGACGCCGCTCGTCGGCCGTCTTGATCAGCCGGCGATGGAGGCACTGATCCGCCGCGAGGACATCACGCACGTGATCGACGCAACGCACCCCTACGCCGTAGAAGTGACGAAGAACATCCGCGCCGCCTGCGCCTCTACAGGCGCAAAACTTCTGCGCGTTTCCAGGACGCGCACGCCCCTGCCCGGATCGGCTGTCGTCGTCGGTTCGGCGGCAGAAGCAGCGGCTCTGCTGAACGAGTCGGACGAAAAAGTCCTGCTCACTGTCGGCAGCAAGGAACTGCCCGCGTTCGTCGGCGTAAGCAATGCTAAAACGCGGCTTTTCGCGCGCGTACTGCCCACGTCGGGCGTGATCGCGCAATGCGAATCCCTCGGTTTCGACGCCGGGCACATCATCGCCATGCAGGGACCGTTTTCACGCGCGATGAACGAGGCCATGTTCGCCGCCACAGGCGCCAAGACGCTCGTCACCAAGGACGGCGGCACTTCCGGCGGCATGGAGGACAAGCTGTGCGCGGCTGAAAACGCGAAAGCCCGCGTCATCGTCATCGGCCGAAGCGACGAGGACGGCGCGAGCGTCGAAGAGGCGGTGCTGTGGGCGCGGCGCGAGCTGGGACTGGAACGGCCGCCGCTGTTTCCGATGCTCCTCTCGCTGGAAGGGAAAACGGCTCTGCTCATCGGCGGCGGAAAGATCGCGCTGCGGCGCGCGAAGACGCTGCGGCGCTGCGGCGCGCGCGTGAAAGCCGTGGCACCGCGCTTTTGCGAGGGCTGGGAAACTCTGAACTGCGAACAGATCGTCCGCGGCTGGACACCGACGGACTTCGAGGGAGCGGCTCTTGCCGTTGCCGCAACGGACAGCCGCGACGAAAACCACGCCGCTGCCGAAGAAGCGAAAAGGCGCGGCATTCCCGTCAGCGTCGCCGACAACGCGGCCGAGGGCACGTACAGCTTCCCCTCGCTGATCGACTGCGGAGCAGCGTCCGTCTGCGTCTCCACGGCGGGGCTCGATCCGGCCCTGACGCGGCGTCTGGCCGATCGGATGCGCGAGCTCTGGCCGCAGATCGTCGCAGAAGAACGACACAGGAAAGAAGAGACGGAAGAATGACAACCCTTCGTTTTGGCACGCGAAAAAGCACGCTTGCGCTCGCGCAGACGCGTCTGATCATGGACGCCGTGCGCGCGGCGCACCCTGATTACCGTCTGGAAATCGTCCCGATCGTCACCACCGGCGACGTGAACATGAAACCGTTTTCGCAAGCCTCTGACAAATTCGGCATCAAGGGGCTGTTCACGCAGGAACTGGAGCAGGCGCTGCACGACGGCACGATCGACGCCGCCGTGCACAGCCTGAAAGACGTTCCCGCGCACGTGGACGAACGCTTGCCGCTGCTCGCGTTCTGTCAGCGCGACCTTCCCGGTGACGCTCTGGTGCTGCGCGCGGGAGTTGATGAGCACAACCTATCCGTGATCGGCTGTTCTTCGGCTCGCCGCCGCATCCAGATCCTCGACCTTTTCCCCGGCGCCCGCGTTGAGCCCGTGCGCGGCAACGTCGAAACGCGGCTGCGCAAGCTGGACGAAGGCCAGTTCGACGCGCTCGTGCTCGCTGCCGCGGGACTGCGCCGCCTTGGTCTGGAAAGCCGGGCGTCTCGTTTTTTCACCGCCGAAGAGATCGTCCCCGCCCCCGGACAGGGCATCCTTGCCGTGCAGGGGCGCGCGGAAGAGGCAAAAGCTCTGTGGCTCGACGCGCTGCACGATCCCGACACGTCCGACTGCGCGACCGCCGAAAGGGCTTTTTCCGCGAGACTGAACGGCGGCTGCTCCGCGCCCGTCGGCGCGTATGCGCGGATCACCGGCAGCAGGATCGAGCTGATCGGTTTCTTTGCCGACGAAGCGCGCGGGATCAAACTGCGCGCCTCGCTGACAGGCCCGAGGGAAGAGGCGCGCGTGCTCGGCGAACGGCTCGCCGAAACAATGCTCAGGGAGGCGAGATAAATGCCCGTCGGAAAAGTCTGGCTCGTCGGCGCCGGCCCGGGCGATCCCGGACTGCTCACCTGCAAGGGACGCGAAGTCCTTCAAAACGCCACCGTCGTCGTGTACGACCGTCTGGCCGGCGACGGAGTGCTCGCCCTGATGCCGCCGGACGCCCGCTGCATCGACGTGGGCAAATCGGGCGGCAACCACCCCGTGCCGCAAAGCGGCATCGAGGAGATCCTCGTCCGCGAAGCTCTGGCCGGCGAGCGCGTCGTGCGCCTCAAAGGCGGCGATCCGTTCCTGTTCGGCCGCGGCGGCGAGGAGATCGAAGCGCTGCTCGCGCACGGCATCCCGTTTGAAGTTGTGCCCGGCGTCACCTCGGCCATCGCCGCGCCCGAGTGCGCCGGCATCCCCGTCACCCATCGCGGACTGGCCAACTCACTGCACGTCATCACAGCGCATACCAAAGAAGGCGGCATAGCAGAGCAGGATTACGCGGCGCTGGCCCGCCTCGACGGCACGCTCGTGTTCCTGATGGGCGTCTCCGCCATTCCAGAGATCTGCGAGCGGCTGTGCGCCAACGGCTTTTCACCGGACACGCCGATGGCCGCCGTCGAATGGGGCACGACCGCGCACCAGCGCGCACTGAGCGGCTCGCTGTCAGATTTCGCGCAAAAGGCCGCCGATTTCGGCCTGCACTCCCCTTCCGTGATCGTCGTCGGCGACGTAGCGAAACTGGCCGAGCGCTTTTCGTGGCGCGGCTCGCTGCCTCTGAGCGGCAAAAAGGTCATCGTCACGCGCCCGCGAAACCGTCAGGGACGCCTGTGCAAAATGCTGCGGTCGCTCGGCGCGGAAGTCATTGAACTGCCGACGATCGCCACCGTTCCGCTGGACGGCGCCGTACTGCCGGACTTTGACGGCGCGGAGTGGCTCGGCTTCACCAGCGCGACCGGCGTGGAATGTTTCTTCGCGCTGCTCGCGCGAGAAGGACGCGACGTTCGCGGGATCGGACGGGCGAAGATCGCTGCCATCGGCCCCGCCACGGCCAGGGCGCTGAACGAGCGAGGGCTCACCGTCGATCTCGTTCCGTCTGTGTACGACGGCGCGCATCTGGCCGCCGAACTGACCGAAGCCGCGCGCGGCAGGCGGATCGTCATGCTCCGCGCCCAAGATGGCTCGGCCGAGCTGACGCAGACGCTGCGCGCCAAAGGCGCGAACTTTATCGAGATCGCGCTGTACCGCACCGAGTACGTTAAGCCGGCGTTCCAGCCCCGAAACGCGGACGCCGTGCTGTTCACCAGCGCCTCCACCGTTCGCGGCTTCAAAGCCGCCTGTCCCGATCTGGAAGTACCGCTAGCCTGCTGCATCGGCGCGCAGACCGCGCGCGAAGCTGAACGAGCGGGCTTGAAAAACATCCGCGTCGCCGCCAAAGCGACGCTTGAAGATCTCATCGCCACGTTGACCCAAGGAGCGTGAATAAAATGATCGTCAGACCCAGAAGACTTCGCCGGACCCCCGCTATCCGCAACATGGTGGCCGAAACGCGCCTGTCGCCCGACATGCTCGTCTACCCTGTCTTTATCCGCGAAGGACACGGCATCGTTGAGGACATTCCCTCCCTGCCGGGACAGAAACGCTACAGCCCCGACACCTTTCCTCTCGCGCTTGAAGCCATGCAGAGCGCCGGCGTCAGTTCCGTGCTGCTGTTCGGCCTGCCCGAGCACAAGGACGAAGTGGGAACCGGCGCATGGGACGAAAACGGCGTCATCCAGCAGTCGCTGCGCATCGGCAAGAAAGAATTCCCCGACCTCACCTTCATCGGCGACGTCTGCATGTGCGAGTACACCTGCCACGGCCACTGCGGCATCCTTCACGGCGAAGAGGTGGACAACGACGAAACGCTCGAATACCTGACGCGCATCGCCGTCTCACAGGCCGCCGCCGGCGCCGATATCGTCGCCCCCTCGGACATGATGGACGGGCACGTCGCCGCCATCCGCGCCGGGCTCGACGCCGCCGGCATGAAGAACAAGATCATCTTCTCCTACGCCGTCAAGTACGCCAGCGCGTTTTACGGACCGTTCCGCGACGCCGCCGGCAGCGCGCCGTCGTTCGGCGACCGCCGCGCCTATCAGATGGACCCGAGAAACGTCCGCGAAGGCCTGAAAGAAGCCGAAATCGATATCGAAGAAGGCGCCGACCTCGTTATGGTCAAGCCGGGACTGCTTTACATGGACGTGCTCCGCGCCGTCAAGGAGATCAGCCCCGTGCCCGTCGGCACTTACTGCGTCAGCGGCGAATACGCGATGATCAAGGCCGCCGCAGCCAACGGCTGGATCGACGAACAGCGTGCCGTCAGCGAAGCCGCTTACAGCCTCGCCAGGGCCGGCGCCGACGTGATCATCACCTACTCCGCGCTCGATCTGGCGAAGTGGCTGAGAGACGGAAAGATCGCGTTTTAAAACACAATTTCAAAGGTGACACGAAGACAAAAACGGCGAAAGCGTACCGGTCAATGTACCGGGCTTCCGCCGTTTTGCTATAATTGATGCAACGCAAAGGGGTGACGAACGATGAACAACTCTTTAAACATTCCCCGCCTCGTGATCGCTGCGCCGCAGAGCGGATCGGGCAAGACGACGCTGACGTGCGGGATCCTCGCGGCTCTGCGCGCCCGTGGCGTGAAAGCACAGGCGTTCAAAGTGGGACCCGATTATATCGACCCGGGCTATCTGGGACTGGCTTCGGGACGGGCAGCGCATAATCTGGACACGTGGCTGATGGACGAAGACGCGATGCTGCGCGTGTTTGCGTCGCAGGCTTCCCGCGCCGACGTGGCCGTGGTCGAAGGGGTCATGGGACTGTACGACGGAGGCACGGGCGGAGTGAGCAGTACGGCCCAGATCGCCAGACTGCTGCGTGCGCCCGTCGTGCTGGCGATCGACTGCAAGTCGATGGGCGACAGCGCGGCTGCGTTGGCGCTCGGTTTTCGCGAATACGACCGCAGCGTGGATTTTCGCGGCGTGATCCTCAACCGGCTGGGCTCAGCCAGTCATGAGCGCATGATCCGCGAGGCGATGGCCCGCGTGAATATTCCCGTGCTCGGGGCGCTGCGGCGCGATGAGCGTTTTGTGATGCCCGAGCGCCACCTTGGGCTTTTGCCGACGGACGAGAACGCGGGGCATTCCTTCGACGATCTGGCGCAGACGGCAGCACAGTCGGTCGATTTGGACGCGCTGATGGACGTGGCACGTTCGGCCGCAAAGCTGGAGGTCCGTGCCGACCAGCTTTACCTCTGCCGGGAGCGGGCCGTGATCGCCGTAGCGCGCGACGCGGCATTTTCGTTTTATTACCCGGAGAGCTTAGATCAGCTTAAACGTTCAGGCGCGCGAATCGTCTTTTTCAGCCCTCTGAACAACGCCGCACTGCCGCCATGCGACGGCGTGATCTTCGG
>JAEEUD010000136.1 GCA_016286835.1 Pyramidobacter sp.
GCGGCGCCGGCCTTTCCAGTGAACACCTTACAGCCGCGCCGAAGCAGTTCGAGAAAAACAACATTTTCGATCACGTGCCCCGTGTCGGCCCGTGAAGCTCCCAAAAGAAACGCGCGCAGTCCCACATCGGCAGCGTAGTATTTGAAACCGCTGGCAAGACGCTGTTTCCCTTTCACGTCGTAGCGTTCCGCTTTATAAAACATGAAACTCGCCGACAGCGCTTTCAGATAGCTTTCGACTGTCGGAACGCTGATCTTGCGTCCGGCTGATGTCATCGCTCCAGCGATCTTCGACGACGACGTGATATTGCCGACGTTGTCGAACAGATACTCCGCAATGCTTTCAAGCATCGCCGGCGATCCGATGCCGCAGCGGGTCGTCACATCGCGGATCAGGATCGTGTTGTACAGTCCCTCAAGGTAGGCCCGAACGTCCTGCGCGCGTTTCAGTTCGAGCGTTCCCGGGAACGAGCCGTTTTGCAGATAGTCACGGAACAGCCTTGACCGGTCACCGTTCGGAAATGCGGAGACGTATTCCCGAAACGAGAGCGGCAGCATTTTGATCTCCACATAGCGGCCGGAGAGCAGCGTGGCCAGCTCGCCCGAAAGCAGAAATGCGTTCGAGCCCGTCAGGTAGAGGTCGACGTTTTTCCTGGCATAGAGCCAGTCGGCAGCTTGTTCAAAATCGGCGACCTGTTGGATTTCGTCCAAAAAAACGTAGTTTTTGCGGACGGGCAGCAGTCGTGCGTTCACGTGTTCGTACAACGCTGCGGCTGTGCGCAGGCCGCGGTTGTCACCGTCTTCAAGGTTGATGAAAACGATCTGCTCCTCGCCGACGCCGTGCGCCAGCAGCCAGTCGCGAAACAGCTCGAACAGCGTCGATTTTCCGCAACGGCGAATGCCGGTGATGACTTTGATCAGATTTGTGTCTTTAAAGTTGATGAGGTCGTTTAAATATGTGTCCCGGGCGATCACGGAAAAGTCACCCTTTCATGTAAAATTTCGTAAAAATATTTTAACGAATTTTCTTTTAAACGTCAAATCATAAAAATGATTTTATGAAAATGTGCGCAGCGCGTTCATAATCTTCCGCTGCGGCCCTTTGATTAAGCCCCTTTCAGCGCGGCGTCGAGAGCGCTTTTCAGCTCGGTCAGGAATCCCTCGATCTGCGGAGTGAGGGCTTTGCCGGGATGGAGGATGATCTGGACTTCCTGGGCGATGTCGAGGTCGGTCACGTTGAGCGCCTTGATCGAACCGCCGCGGAGCGGGGCGCTCAACGCGTAGCGCGGCAGTACGGTGAGGCAGTTCCCGCCGCGGGTCAGGCGCAGGGCCATGGCGGGGCTTTGCAGCCTGAGGAACACGCGGGGCGTGAACAGCCGGGAGGCGGCCTGCATGAACTGCGCGGTGTAGGAGGCGGTGTCCTCCATGAGGACGAATTCTTCGCTGCGAAGGTCGTTCAGACACAGCGCGCGCCGCCGTGCCAGCGGATGCGAAGAAGACGCGGCGACGGCGATCTTCGTCTCCGCGCTGTGCCACAGCCGCCATTCGCCGGGCGGCAGACGGTCGCCGACGACGCAGGCGAAGTCGATCAGGCCCTGCGCGAGCCGTTCTTTGAGGCTGGCTGTCCCATCGACGCTCAGTTCAACGTCCACGCGCGGAAAACGGCGGTGGAAAGCGGCAAGAGCCGGCTCGAAGATCAGCTCGAAGAGCGAATCGACCATGCCGGCGCGCAGCGTGCCGGTCAGTTCTTCGTCGGGGCGGAGGAGGTTTTTTACTCTCAGCGCGGCCGAAACGGCGTCCTGCGCGCGAGGCAGAAGCCGCTCGCCGTAACTGGTGAGGAAGACGCCGCGGCCGATGCGGTCGAACAGCGGCGCGCCGACTTCCTGTTCGAGTCGCGCGATCTGGGCGCTGACGTTTGACTGCGAGTAGCCCAGCGCCCGCGCGGCGCGCGTGAAATTCCGCGTCGCGGCGACCTGCAGAAACGTTTCCAGAAGGCGAAGTTCCATGATCCGATCCCATCCTTTCGATGCCGCTATTATGGCGTGATCGTCTTGAAAAATCAATCACAATTTTTGATTGGTTCAAGCTGAAATTTGCGTTTTACAGATTGAACGGCATCGTGTATGCTTGTTCCAGTCTCAAATCCTTTTCGCGAAAGGCGGAACGAACATGGAAAACAAATCCCTCAGCCTCAACACGATCGCCGTGCACGGCGGTTCACGCCGCGACGACTGCTTCGGCGCGATCAACGAGCCGATCTACATGACGAGCAACTACCGCATCCCCACCGACGGCACGCCCGTGGACTGGAGCGGCACGAACAGCAACATCTATCAGCGCAACCGCAATCCCAATCAGATGGTGCTTCAGGACAAGCTCTGCGCGCTCACCGGCGCGGAGGACTGCGCGGTGTTCGGCAGCGGCGTGGCGGCGCTGATGAGCGTGTTCACCACGTTCTTGAACACCGGCGATCACGCGATCATCAGCGAAGTGTGCTACAGCGCCACGAATCTGCAGTTCCGCGAGTATCTGCCCAAGAAATACAAGATCGAGGTGACGTTCGTCGACATCACCGACACGGAGGCCGTGCGCCGCGCGATCCGTCCCAACACGAAGCTGATCCACGCCGAGACGCCCGGCAACCCGACGACGGGCATCGCCGACCTGCCCGAACTGGCCAAGATCGCGCACGAAGCGGGCGCGCTGCTGTCCGTCGACGCGACGTTCGCCGGGCCGATCTGCCTGTTCCCGCTCAAGCTGGGCGCCGATCTTGAGATCCACAGCATGACCAAGTACATCAACGGCCACGGCGACTCGCTCGGCGGCTGCGTGATGGGACGGCGCGAGTTGCTGGCAAAGGTCAAGGAAGAGGCGATGGTCAACTACGGCGGCATCCTCAGCCCGTTCAACGCCTGGCTGGTGGCGCGCGGACTTTCGACCGTGCCGCTGCGCATGGTGCAGCACTGCAAGGCGGCGCAGGCGGTGGCCGAGTTCCTTGAAAGCGATCCGCGCGTGCGCTTCATCTGGTACCCCGGCCTGAAGAGCCATCCCCAGCATGACCGCGCCGTCAAATACATGCACGGCGGCTTCTCCGGCATGATCGCGTTCGATATCAACGGCGGCGACGACGTGCACCAGAAGTTCCTCGACAGCCTGAAACTGATCACGCACGCCGTCTCGCTCGGCGACATCGAAAGCCTGATCGTGTACTACGACAGAAACAGCGACAAGCTGCCGCACTATCCGCCCATCTACCGCGAGGGCTTCTTCCGCTTCAGCATCGGCCTGGAAGACCCCGCCGACCTGATCGCCGACCTTGCCGCCGCGCTCGATGCCAGCGGCGCGCCGAAAAAATAACGTTTCAGAGGATGCGGACCGCCCCGCGATAGCCGTTCAGCCGGCCTTCGCGGGGCGGTCTTTGTGTTACCGTGCGATCTCGTATCCCGCGTGAGCGAGGACGGTCAGCGCCTTTTCGAACTGAGCGGCCTTGACAAGGATGTAATCGGTGTTGTAGGTGGACACGGCGAAGATGCCGACGCCGTTTTCTGCCAGGAGCGTTGTGATCTTCGAGAGGATGCCGATCAGCGAGAAGTCGAGCACGCCTTGGATACGAAAAGCCTTCCAGCCGTCGTCGCGCGCGGTCGTATGCATGGGGACGCGCGACGTTTCGCAGACGAGAGAGATTTCTTCGTCCGTTTTGCCGATGAAATAAAAATCCTGCGAAAGATCGAGCTGCGAGACGTCGGCGAGCTTGCAGACGGAAAGGTCGGGATCAAGCGGTTTGATGACCATGACGTGAATACCTCCGAAATATGAGTTTATCGTCATTATAGCAAATCTCCCTGTCGGGCGTATGGTACAATGATCAACGGGGAGATGAGGCTCATGGAACGACTTCAAAAGGAAAAGGACGTCAAAGTCCGCATCACGACGACGACGGACGGCGAGACGTTCATCACCGAAGGCGCGGGGGAGTACGCGCACGACGACGAGGCGCACTACGTCGCCTATACCGAGCGCGACGAACACGGCTCGGTCACCCGGAGCGGCCTGCACATCGGGCGTGAAAAGCTGCTGCTGCACCGCGACGGCGCTGTGAACATGAAAATGTTGTTCGACCCGCTCGCGACGACGCGCGCGGATTACAGCACGGCCGGATTTGCCACGCAGTTTGCCGTGCGCACGCGGCAGTACGACGTGTTTTTTGACGAAAAGGTCATCACGATCGACCTGCGTTATGTTCTGGCGCAGGACAACGACGATCCGGGAACGGATTTTACGCTGAAGATCGAGATCAGTGACGCGTAACGTGCATGAAAAAACAGCGGCGGAAGTTTGGGAATAATCCCAGATCTTCCGTCGCTGTTTTTGTTGGGTTCAGCAGATCCTCGGCAAAATCTCGCCGATGGGCATATCGACGATCCTGGTGCCGCCGAGCGTCGTTTTCATGCCGACGAGGCCGCCGTGATCGGCGGTGACGTGTCCGATGAGCGCGGCTCCGCGTCCGTTCGGGTGGGCGTGCAGACGCTCCAGAACGGCGTCGGTCTCTTCGGGGGCGCACGCGATCAGGGCGCAGCCTTCGCTGGCCAGATAGAGCGGATCGAAGCCGAGGATGTCGCAGATGGCCGTCACCGACGGGTGCAGCGCGATCTTTTCTTCTTCGATCTCCATGCCCAGTCCCGTGTGCTCCGCCCATTCGCAGAGCACGGTGCCGAGGCCGCCGCGCGTGCAGTCGCGCATACAGTGGAGGCCTGCGAGCGGCAGGAGCGGCTCCAGAAGCGGCCACAGCGGCGCGCAGTCGCTTTCCAGCCCGCCCAGGTCGAGCCCGTAGCGCAGCGCGGCGATGACCGTGCCGTGCCGCCCGGGCGAAGTGGTGAGGATCAGGCTGTCGCCGTCGCGCAGACGGTCCATGCCGAGCGGCTTGGGAGTGACGGAGTGCCCCAGCGCGGTGACGTTGAAAAAAACGCCTTCGGCCGCGCCTTTGGGCACGACTTTCGTGTCGCCGGCGGCGAGCGTGACGCCGAGCTCAGCGCACGTGCGCGCGGCCGACTGCACGAGGCGGTGCAGCTCCTCCCGGGGCAGGCCTTCTTCGATGATCATGCCCATCGTCAGCCACTGCGGGCGCACGCCGCGCACGGCGAGGTCGTTGGTGGAGCCGCAGATCGAAAGATGCCCCATGTCGCCGCCGGGGAAAAATCGCGGCGAGACCGTGAAGCCGTCGGTGGTGACGGCCAGATTCCCCTCGACGAACGTGCAGTCCTCGCAGCCGTCCTTTTGTCCGTTCTGCGCGCCGAAATTGTCGATGATGCCGGCGATGAGCTGCGCGGTCAGACGGCCGCCGCTGCCTTCGCCGAGCGTGATGTTTTCGTTCATAGCTTGCCTCCTGAGCGTCCATAGCGGTACCACGCGCCGCAGCTGCCCTCCGAAGAAACCATGCAGGGGCCAACGGGCTCCTGCGGCG
>JAEEUD010000137.1 GCA_016286835.1 Pyramidobacter sp.
AGGATCATCAGCAGTCCCAGCCAGAACGGCGGGATCGATGTGAACAGCAGCGCCGAGACCATGCTCGATATGTCGATCGCCGAATACTGCTTGACGGCCGAGATGATGCCGATGGGAATGCCGACGACGACAGCGATGAGCACAGCGTAGAAGGCGATGTTCAGCGTCGCCGGAAAGCGCTGAGCGATCTCCTGCGCGCAGGGCATGTTGGTGCGGTACGACACTCCGAAGTCGCCGCGGAGGGCGTTGCCCATGTAACGGCCGTAGCGGACGAAGAACGGATCGTTCAGCTTCAGCTCTTCGCGAAGCTTGTCGACCTCCTCCTGCGTGGCGTACTCGCCGAGCATCGAACGGGCCGGATCGCCCGGCGTCAGCTCCATGATGCAGAAGAGGATGAACGACAGTCCGACGATCACGGGTACCATCAGCAGGAGGCGCTTCCAGATGTATTTAAGCATTGCTTCCCCCTCTTAATCTTTTTAAAAAACGAACAGACGCACATGAGCTGCGCCTGTTCGTTTTTTGAATCAGGTTCGATTAAATGCGGATCGTGCGAAGCCTACCACTCGTAGTTGTAGACGTAGTAACGCTGCATCGGGTCGGCGAAGACGCCCTTGAGGCCGGCCACGGCGGCGACGGTGCGCTTGCCGGTGTAGCAGGGCACGTAGATGCTCTCGTCGCGGACGATCTCGCAGACGCGGGCGTAGTTGGCAGTGCGCGTCTTCTTGTCAAGCGCGGCACGGGCCTTGTCCAGGCACGCGTCCATCTCGGGGATATTGACGCCCATGTAGTTGGTGCCCTTGCCGTTCAGCTGGCTGCTGTGCAGGAAGGGATAGGTGCAGAAGTCGGCGTCGTTGACGGAGATCGCGTGAGCGTAGAAGGTGATGTCGAACTGGGCCTTGTTGAGCACGAGGTCGAACCAGCGGCCGCGATCCATAGCCTCGATCTTCATGTTGATGCCGACCTTTTTGAGCTGGGCCTGGAGCACTTCGGCGGGCTTGGTGTAGTTCGTCGCGCCGATGACGCGCATCGTCACGTTGAGACCGTTGGCGTAGCCGGCTTCGGCGAGGAGCTTCTTGGACATCTCGGGATCGTAGGCCAGGCCCTTGAAATCCTTGGGCGCCTGGGGGCACATGGGAACGATGCCGCCGTCGGTGGGATCAGCCATGCCGTTGACCGCGCCGAGGATCAGCTCTTCCTTGTCGATCGCGCGGGCCACGGCCTCGCGCACACGCTTGTCGGCGAAGGGGCCGCGGGCGTTGTTGAACGCGACGAGGAACGTGCAGGCCTGAGGCGCTTCATAGTAGCGCAGACGAGGATCGTCCATGATGATCTGACGGTCGGAGTAATCCTGGTTGGGGACCATGCGGTCGAGCGTGCCGCTCTGCATGGCCATCAGCGCCGACATATTGTCCTTGATGATGCGGACGACATGGTGCTTGACCTTGGCTTCGCCTCTCCAGTACTCGGGGAAGGCGTCCATCGTGATGCTCTCGCCGGGGCGGCTGGTCACGTACACATAGGGGCCGGTGCCGACGGGCTTGTTGCGGCCAAAGGCAGCGGGATCGGCTTCGTAGACTTTCTTGGGCACGATCGAGGTGCTCGAGGAGACAAGGCAGCCGATGATGGGCGCGTAGGGATGCTTCAGCGTCAGCTTCACGGTCTTGTCGTCGACCTTCGTCGCTTCCTTCATGACGCTGGTGAACTTGCTCGTGAACGGCGAGGCGATGGCGGTGTTGAGCGAGAAGACCACGTCGTCGGCGGTCATCACGTCACCGTTGTGGAACTTGACGCCCTCGCGGATGGTGAAGGTCATCTCCATGCCGTCGTCACTGATCTTGTAGTCGGTGCAGAGCGCCGGCACGTACTCGCCTTCGGGACTCTCGCGGAACAGCGAGTCGAAGATCTGGTAGTGCGTCTGCCAGTCGACGAGGTCGGTGGTGCGGTAGGGGTCGTAGGTCTTCTGGTCGCCGACGTTGCGGACGGCGACAGTGTTGTTCTCCTTGCTCGCGAACGCCGCGGGGGCGAACAGAGCGGAAGCGGCCACGAACGCCGCAAGGATGCCGTACATCTTCTTCATCAAAATTCCTCCCGTATGGATCGTTTTTCAGCCTGCCCAGGCAGGTCGAACTAATAATTGCACTCTTTCTTGACAGCCGCGATGGCCGCGTCCTTGTCGGCCTCGAAGAACTTGACGATGTCCACGTCGTCGCGGCGCAGGAACTTGTAGCCTTCCTTGGCGACGCGCTCTGCACGGCGGAGTTCGTTCTGCGTCATCTTTTCGGCCGCCTCAAGGTAGTCCATGAAGTTGTCGGGCAGCACGACCACGCCGTCGGCGTCGCCGAAGACGATGTCGCCCGGGCGGACTACCGCGCCGCCGCACTGCACGGGGATACCGACTTCGCCGTTGGTACCGGTGCACAGCGTCGTCACGGGCGAAAAGCCGGTGCAGAAGACGGGGAAGCCGAGACGCTCAAGGCCGAGGCGGTCGGTGCAGGGTCCGTCGACGACAAGGCCGCCGAGCTCGCGGTGCTTCATCATCAGCACAAGCTGGTCGCCGGCGGGAGCGAAGATATCCTCGCTCCCGCGGTCGACGACGATGATGTCGCCCTTTTCGGCTTTCATGATCGCGTAGTACAGGGCAGAGCCGTCGCGTTCGGTCATGCGCACCGTGTAAGCGGGGCCGAGCATCTTCATGTGCGGCTCGACGGGCTTGATGCGCGGGTGCATGAAGCCATGCTCAAGATGGTGCCCGAACTGGGCGGGGGCGGTGAACATGATGCGGTCGTAAAGTTCTTTCGTCAGTTTCATTTTCCGCCGCCTCCTTAGTAGTGACACTCTTTTTTGAGGTCGCTCAGAGCGCCCTTGGCGCCCTTTTCAAAGAACTTGACAACGTCGAAATCCACGCGTTTGTTGTACACCAGGCCGTTGGCGATCGCCTCGCGCTTTTTGGCCTCATCGGCGGCTTTCTTCTCGGCGATCTCGAGCAGGGGCATGTAATCCTGCGGCACGATGATGACGCCGTCGGCGTCGCCGAAGATGATGTCGCCCGGCAGCACGGCCGCACCGCCGCACTCGATGGGGATCTGCACTTCGCCGCTGGTGCCGGTGACGTTGCTGGTCACGGGCGAGAAGCCGGTGCAGAAGACCGGGAATTTGGTCTTCGACGCTTTCAGAGCGCGGCTGTCGGTCGCGGGACCGTCGATGACGATGCCGGCCATGCCGTTGGCCTCGGCCATGATGGCAACGAACTCGCCGACGCAGGCGAACGTGTGGTCGCCCGCGCGGTCGACGACGAGCACCGAGCCTTTGGGCGCCTTCTGGATGGCGTAGTACAGCGCCGACGAATCGCGCGCCGTGCAGCGCACCGTGTAGGCCGGGCCGATGACCTTCATCTCGTCGGTGACGGGCTTGATCTCCGGCTTCATGAAACCGTGGCTGATGAAATGTCCGATCGCGGCCGGATCGACTTTCATGAAGCGGTCGCGGATCACCTGTGACAGTTCCACTGTAAACCCCTCCTCGCTGGATTCTCTTCCGCTGTACGCCACGGGGGCGTCCGTTCAGAGCGGAAGAAATTAATCTGGCACTGGAAACATTATAATGTCATCACGCCATGCGCGCAAGCACGACTTTTGGGCAATTTTGCCCCGATCATCAAAAAAGGAGCGGGCCGCTTCGTGTGAACGGCTCGCTCCGTGTTGTTCACTTGTATTTTTCCATCTCGTCTTTCAGCGTCAGGTTCTCGACCCTGGCTTTGCTCTTGCCGGTGGCGGCGTACTGGACGATGACGAGGTGGCCGAGGTAGATGCCGGGGCCGACGCGGCGCAGGTTGTGCTCGATCAGCTTGCCGTCGACGAGCTGATAGGCGCGCCGGTTCCACGAGTCGATGTACTCCACCGTGCCCTTGTAGCGCTTGGCTGGCGCGGCGGGAACGGGCTTCATGGCCTGCAGGATCGGATCGATGATCTCGTGGCCGCGCACGTGATACGTGGCCAGATGGAGCGGCGTCCACTCCCGCGTGTCGAGGACGTAGGGCTCGGCGCCGTGCTCCAGCAGCAGATGGATGACGCGGGGATCCTTCGTCCAGATGGCGCTGTGCAGCACGGTGTCACGGTACGTGCCCGTGGTGCGGGCGTTCACGTCGGCGCCGGCTTCGACGAGGCAGCGCACGACATCGTACGTGTTGTTGGTGACGGCGCGGTGCAGCGGCATACTGCCGGCGTTGTTCGCCTTGTTCACGTCGGCGCCGGCGGCAATGGCGGCGCGCACTTCGTCGGCCGTGCCGCGCGCGCAGAGCGAGAAAAACGGCTCGAGCGGATCGGGCGGTCCTTCCGGCTTCAGGGCCTCGGCGACGACGGCCACGGCGCGCTCGTGGGCGATGCGCCGGGCCTCCTCGACGGGATCGGGCTTCTTCTCCTCTGTTTTGGCCTCTTCGGCCGGCTTCGCAGCTTCCGGCTGCGGATTTTCCGCCGGCGCAGGAGCCTCCGTCGGGGCCGTATCCGCCGGCGCAGGCGCTTCCGGCTGCGCCGTTCCGGCCGGCGCGGCGTTTTCGGGCTGCGGCGCGGGCGCTGTGTTTTTCACGTCATCGCTCATGGGGTGATCTCTCCGTTGCGCTGAATTTGTTCGGCTCCTATTTTAGCCGTTTCAGCCTTTTCGCTCAACTGCAAATTTAGCGCGGCGGCGCGGACGCGGATGATAGAGCTGCCAGCCGAAAACGATCGCGCAGACTCGCAGGGCAGCGACGACGGAAAATCCCAGCCAGGCCGTCTGCGTGCCGCTCAGATGAGGGCGCGCCAGACAGGCGGCCAGCGCGCCGCCGATCGACGCGAGCGCGTAGACGTCGGCTTTCAGCACCACAGGTACGCGCCGGGCGAGCAGATCGCGCATCACGCCGCCGCCCACGCCGGTGAGCAGGCCGAGCATGACCGGCAGCACGATCCGCGCCTGCGGCGACGTGGAAAAGCCGGCCGCCGCGCCCGTGACCGTGAAAGCGGCCAGCCCCACCGTGTCGGACAGATTGTAAAAGAACGAGAAAACGCGGCGGCTTTTGCGTGAAAACCGCGCCAGCGCAAACACGGCGCACGACAGCGCCGCCACGGCCAGCGCCAGCACCAGCCAGACAGGGTTGGTCAGCGCGCGCGGCGGCACGGCGCCGATGAGCACGTCGCGGATCATGCCGCCGCCGACGGCCGTAAGCGAGGCCAGCACGGCCACGCCGAAAATGTCCATCCTGCGCGAAAGCGCGACGAGCGAGCCTGACAACGCGAAGGCCACCGTTCCCGCCGTTTCAAAGATCAGCCATGTGATCGACATGCCAGCACCTCTACATTTTTTCGCGTTGAGCGCGAAAAGAGATTGACAGAGCATAGCACCTTTGCGCGGAAAGAACAACAAAATCGCCGTTGCTGCCGTGATCTTTGTACAGAACAAACAAAACGGGCGGGCCGTTTT
>JAEEUD010000138.1 GCA_016286835.1 Pyramidobacter sp.
GCCGACGGCGTCCCGGGACAGAAGGGCGACGAGAGCGCTGAGAAGGGCCCCAAGGGAGACACCGGCGACGCCGGCCCGCAGGGAGCACAGGGCCCCCAAGGGCTGAAAGGCGAGACAGGTGATAAGGGGGATAAGGGCGACACGGGCGATGCCGGCTCCGGCGGTTCGGGCGGGCGGTCTGTGGAAGCTGCAGGCTGACGGCGACACGGCCGACGAGATCAAGGACGGCGACACGGTGCAGTTCGTCAGCGGCAGCAACGTCACCATCAGCCGCGCGAAGACGGACGTGACGATCGGCCTGGTGGACGCTCCCACCTTCAAGGGCAAGGTCTCGGCCAAGGGTCTGGACGCCGGCGGCGAGAAGATCACGAACGTGGCTGCGGGCACTGTATCAAAGAGCAGCAAGGACGCCGTGAACGGCTCGCAGCTGTGGGGATTCTCGTCGAGCTCGGCGAAGGCGCTGGGCGGCGGTTCGACGGTGAACAGCGACGGGACGATCTCGCGGCCGTCGTACACGGTCGGCGGAAACAGCTACAGCACGGCGGGTGACGCGTTCAGCGCGCTCGACAGGCGCTTTGACAGCTTCCGCAACGAGGCCGAAGGCCTGCGCGACGAGATCAAGGGCACGAGCGCCCTGAACGCCGCGCTGACGGGCCTGAAGCCGATCCATTTTGACCCGATCGAGCCCAGCCAGATCATGTTCAGCGTGGGCACCTACCGCGACAAGTGGGCGTGCGCGCTCGGCCTGGCGCATTACGTGCGCGAGGACTTCATGGTCCACGCGGGCGTGGCACTGGGCGAGAACAGCCGCACGCTGGTGAAGGCGGGCTTCTCGATGAAGCTCGGCCGCAAGGAAGAAGACGAGGGCAGCAAGCTCCTGTCGCGCTACAACAAGCAGCCGCTCACGAGCGTGACGCAGCTGCGCAAGGAGAACGACATGCTCCACGCGCAGATCGATGCGCTCGAAGCAGCCAACTCGGCCGCGCTGACGCGCATGGAAAAGCTGGAACGCCTGCTGGCGGAGATGGGCAAATAACGCAGCAGCAATCGTCAAGAACGAACGGAGCCGCTTCCGATGCCTGGAGGCGGCTCAGTTTTGTATCTGTTGACTTTCGCAGCCGGAGTTTTTATAATTTCGGCAAGATAATTGAAGTTACTTCAGCCGTCCGCTGCCGGCGGCTGCGCAGAGGAGGGCAAAAATGGCCTATACCGTCGGTGAAATGGCGAAGAAGCTGGGGCTGTCGGCTTCGACGCTGCGCTATTACGACAAGGAAGGACTGCTGCCGTTCGTCGAACGCTCGGACGGCGGCGCGCGCCTGTTCAGCGAGAAGGATTTCGGCTGGCTGAAGGTGATCGAATGTCTGAAACGCTCGGGGCTGTCGATCAAGGAGATCAAATCGTTCACCGAGATGGCGCAGCGGGGCGACGCCTCGCTGACCGAGCGGCTGGCGCTGTTCACGGCGCGCCGCGCGGCCGTGCGCGGGATGATCGAGGAGCTGCGCGAGACGCTGGCCGTGCTCGACTTCAAATGCTGGTACTACGGGCAGGCGGTCAGCGACGGCACGGAAGATCGTGTGCGCAGCATGGCGCTGGCCGAGGTGCCGGAAAAATACCGCGCTGTGCGCGAAAAGATGGAATCGCTTCACGAGGACGCGTAAAAAAACACCGTGACAAAAAACAGCGCCCGCCCGGAACGTGCCGGGCGGGCGCTGTTGTCTTTGCGGGGCGGGTTAGGGCTTGATGCGGTAGATGGTGCGGGGGAAGGGGATGACTTCGCGGATGTGGGGCAGGCCGCAGATCCAGGTGATCGTGCGCTCGAGGCCGATGCCGTAGCCGCTGTGGGGCACGCTGCCGAACTTGCGCAGGTCGAGGTACCAGTCGTAATCGGCCAGGTTCATCTTCAGCTCGTTCATGCGGGCGACGAGCTTGTCGTAGTCCTCTTCGCGCTGCGAGCCGCCGATGATCTCGCCGTAGCCCTCGGGCGCGAGCAGGTCGGCGCAGATGACGGTCTCGCCGCCGTCGGCGGGGTTCTGTTTCATGTAGAACGCCTTGGCGTCCCTGGGATAGTTCTCGACGAAGATGGGGCGGTCGTACTGCTGCGTGAGGATGGTCTCGTCGTCGGCGCCGAGGTCGTCGCCGAACTTGATGTCGCTGCCGAGGCCGTTGAGCTTGACGACGGCGTCGCGGTAGTCGATGTGGTAGAACGGCCCGGCCAGCACGGCTTCCAGCGGCTTGGTGTCGCGCTCGAGCACTTCAAGCTCCTTGCGGCAGTTCTCCAGCACGTGCGCGACGGTGGCCTTGACGTGGGCTTCCTGAAGGTCCATGTTCATCTTGCCGTCGTAGAAGGCCATTTCCGGCTCGAGCATCCAGAACTCGGTGAGGTGGCGGCGCGTCTTCGACTTTTCGGCGCGGAAGGTGGGGCCGAAGCAGTACACCTTGCCGAAGGCCATCGCCGACGCTTCGGCGTAGAGCTGGCCGGTCTGGGCCAGATAGGCTTTCTGATCGAAGTAGTCCAGTTCGAAGAGACCGTCGTTGCCTTCACCGTTGGAGCCGGTGAGGATGGGGCTGTCCATGAGCATGAAGCCGCGGTCGTGGAAGAACTTGCGCCAGCACCAGATGATCTCGTTGCGGATGCGCATCAGGGCGTTCTGGCGGCTGCTGCGCAGCCAGAGATGGCGCTGGTCGAGCAGGAAGTCGATGCCGTGATCCTTCTTGCCGATGGGGTACTCCTCGGTGGGGTTCTGGAGCACTTTCAGGTCGGTGACGGTGAGCTCGACGCCGCTGGGAGCACGGTCGTCGGCGCGGACCGTTCCGGTCACCTCAAGGCTGGCTTCCAGCCACAGGGCCTTGGCGGCGGCGAACTGCTCCTCCGGCACTTCGGCCTTGACCATGACGCCCTGCACGGTCCCCGATCCGTCGCGAAGCTGCAGGAAGTGGATCTTGCCAGAGCTGCGCTTGTTGTACATCCAGCCTTTCACGCAGACGGTCTCGCCGACGTGATCTTTCAGGTCCTTAATGTAAACCCATGGTGCTGACATTTTTAACATGTCCTCCTCGGTTAGAAATTTCCGTTGACTATTATCACATTTTTTTTGATTTTTTTCGCGGAAAAAGTATTCCACTTTTCAGCGTATATGATACACTATGAACGTGCTTTTGCGTCGTCCTCGCGGTAAAATTTTCGTGGATAAACCGCTTTTTTTACTGCGAAAAGAGCGGGGCTTCGCAAGGCGGCACATTTTTGCCGTTATGCACGCGGCCCCGTGCGCATGGTTCACTTATTCGCTTCGATGCGGACGCGGGCGCGGTGCGCGTCTTGAAATCTGATTTTTGGGGTAAAGGGGAAATCCACGATGGAAAAAATGAGAATGGATGAGATCATCGCCCGGAACTGGTCCAATGCCAAGAACATGCTCTGGTACGAGGGCGAGTGGTGGACGGGGGAGCGCGTGCTCGCGCTTGCCGAGGAGAACGTGAAGGCGCTGAAAGCCGCCGGCTTCGGCGCGGGCGACCGCGTCGTCGCCATGCTGCCCAACAGCCCGGCCTTCCAGGCGCTGTGCATCGCCGTGTGGAAGCTCCACGGCGCCGTCGCCACGCTGAACGCGCTGGCCGGCCCGCAGGCGATCGCCGCGCAGGTGCAGCACACGATGCCCGCCGTCATCGTCGCCGCTCCGGCGATGAAGGCCCACGCCGCCGCGTTCGCCGCCCTGCCGATGCCGATGGTGTTCCTTGAGAACACGGGCTCGCTGCCGGAGTTCAAGGCCATGCCGACGTTCAAGACTGACGAGGACATGGCGATGATCTTCTACACCTCCGGCACCACGGGAACGCCCAAGGGCGTGCCGATCACGCACATGAACATCATCACCGACATGATCCAGGCGCTCAAGCAGGTGCTGCCCGATGTCGAGGCGCACAACCTGCTCAACGTGCTGCCCAACTTCCACACGCTGGGCTGCTGCCTGGCCGGTTTCATGCCCATGCTGGCCGGCATCCCGGAGACGATCCGCAGCAACTTCCTGCCCGTCGACGGCACGATCCGCGCCATCGACGAAGCTGGCGTCACCGCGCTCGTCGCCGTGCCGACGCTGCTCCACTTCCTCTGCGGCGTTGCCGCCAAGACCGGCTGGAGGCCGCGTACCGCGCGCTACGTCATCTGCGGCGGCGACCGTCTTACCAAGCCCCTGCGCGAGCGCGTCGAAAAGCTGCTCGGGCTTCAGATCATCGAGGGCTACGGCCTCACCGAGTGCTCGCCGATCGTCTCGGCGCAGGCGTTCTACGGCTCGCCGGAAGGCTCCGTCGGCCCGATGCTGTGCGACATGGAGTACAAGCTCTGTGACCTCGACGGCTCGCCGGCGACGGGCGACGAGGGCGTGCTCTGGATCAAGGGGCCCAACGTCGCTTCCGAGTACTTCCGCGCGCCTGAGATCACGGCCGAGAAGTTCAAGGACGGCTGGTTCAACACCGGCGACATGGTGCGCATCGACGACAAGCGCAACATCTTCATCGAAGAGCGCGTCAGCGACCTGATCATCGTCGGCGGCTTCAACGTCTATCCCCAGGAAGTCGAAGCCGTGCTCAACTCCAACCCCAAGGTGAAGGAGTCCGCCGCCGTCGGCGTGGCCCGCACCGTCACCGGCCAGATGGTCCGCGCCTTCGTCATCCTCAAGGAAGGCGTCACGACGTCGTCGTCCGAGCTTGTCGACTGGTGCCGCGAGCGTCTGCCGCACTACAAGGTGCCGCGCAGCATCAAGACCGTCACCGACTTCCCCCGCAACGCGCTCGGCAAGGTCCTGCGCCGCAAGCTGCGCGAGGAAGAAGACACCTCGAACCACGAAGAATAAGGATCAGGAAATAACAGCGGGCGTCCCGGACATCTTATCCGGGGCGCCTGCTTTTGTATCCCGTTCGGAACCCTCGGCACGAAAGGAGCGGACAGGCGCATGGCCTGTCCGCTCCTTTGCACTTCCGGGGGTGAAAAACTACTTGCGCTTGTCGAGAAGCGGCAGGACGCGCTTGTGCAGCAGCACCCAGCCGATGACCGTGGCGCCGACGGCGTAAGCCGCGCCGAGGCCGACGGTGTACCACACGTTGGACAGGGCCAGCATGGGAACGGCGGCGGGGAAGTAGGTGGACGTCAGCAGCGCGGTCGTGCCGTTGTGCACGCCGTGGGCTTCCATGGCCACGCTCTGCGCGTCGGGATCCATGGCGCGGACCAGAGCCAGACCGGTGGCGCTGGTGCCGGTGCCCATGCCGTAGGCGCACATGGCCTTCTCGTACCAGTCTTCCTCGCTGGTGTTCTTGGCGAACCAGATGCAGTACCAGACGGTGAAGGCGATCATGAGCACCGAGTAGACGGCGATGGGGGCGGCGTGGGCGGCCACGAAGCGCAGGTTCATGTTGGCCACGGCCGTAAGGACGACGATGTC
>JAEEUD010000139.1 GCA_016286835.1 Pyramidobacter sp.
CATGCTGCGCGTGGCCTGCTTGAGGATCTCCAGCCCGTCCTGCGCACGTCCGGCGCAGAAGGTCAGGCCGGGCAGCGCGATCATCGTGTCGCGGCCCCAGGCGCCGAACCACGGGAATCCCGCGATCACGCCCTTGCCGTTGCGCTCGTCGGTGAAGATGAACTTTTCGCCTTCACGGGCGAGGTGGCCGGCGATGTTCTGCGCGTCGGCTTCGCCCTTGAGGCGGCGGGCGGTCTCCTTGTCCCACATCCGCGCGAATTTTCCGGCCTTGAGCTCCTCGTCCGGGCAGACGCTGAGGATCACGGGCTCGGTGGGCGAGAGCGAGATCTCGAACTCGCCGGGCATGAACAGGTCTTCCGTGAACGGGAAACCGCGCTCGCGCTCCTGCAGGTATTCGACGTTGTAGTACCAGTCGGGCGACGGATAAAACGCGAAGGCGCGGTCTGTCTGCATGACCAGTGCGGGCATGTCCTCGTAAGGCGCGATCTTGAAGCCGCTCTCGGCCGGCCAGGTCTTGACGTGCAGATCCATGTTGGCCTTGGTGAGCTTGTGGAAGTTGCGGTATGCCAGCAGCGGCCGCACGATCAGCTTCAGGTCGGGACGGCTCGTGCCGCGGTACTCGACGGAGTAGCGGATGAGCGTGCAGTGCTTTCCGTGCGGCATGAGGATCTCCTTGGTGAGGATGATGTCGCCCATGCGGTAGCGGAAGCGCGGCCACGCACCGATGGTGACGCCGCGCAGGTATTCGTGTCCGTGCGGATAGAAGCTGCCGGGATGCTGACGGCTGGAGATGGGGAACTTCACACCGTTTTCGACGACTTCTTCTTCCAGCGTGGAAAGCAGCACGTGGCGCCCCGCCGGCTTGTCGAGGTTGCCGACGTAAAGACCGTGATACTTGCGCGTGTTGCAGCCGACGATCGTGCCCGAGGCGTAATCGCCGAGGCCGTTCGTCTCCAGCCACTCAAAGAGCAGCGATTTGCGCAGGTTCAGACACTGCGCCTTGTTAAACTCAAAATTCAAATAAATCCCTCCTGGTCAGAAAATCGGAGATTCAGTCACATGTAGCTTTACCAACACTATTATAAACGTTTGAAACGTGTTCGCGCAAGGACATTCTACCCCCATGTTAAACTCATATCATACGGCGTTCTTAAAAAATATCAAGATAACAACGGCAGAACATTTCGCCGTCGGGTATAATAAAAAGTGACATCGAAGGAGGAACGATCATGCGCACGTTTTTCATGGAGACGGAGCGGCTTGGCTTTTCCCGCTGGACGGACGGCGACGCGGTACTGGCGGAGCTGCTCTGGGGCGACTCGGATGTAACGCGGCTGATCTGCGCCTCTGGCGTCTTTACGCCGGAGGAGATCGCCGCACGGCTGAAGCTGGAGATCGAAAACGGCGAAAAATACGGCGTGCAGTACTGGCCGGTCTTCCTGCTCGCGTCGGGCGATCTGGTTGGATGCTGCGGCTTGCGTCCGCGGCAGGAAAACAGCTGCGTTTTCGAGCTGGGTGTACACCTGCGTCCCGCGTACTGGCGGCAGGGCATAGGCTTCGAAGCGGCGACGCGCGCGATCCGCTGCGCGTTTGACGACCTCGGCGCCGAGGCGCTGGCGGCCGGACATAATCCGCGCAACGAGGGCTCGCGTGCTCTTTTGCTCAAGCTGGGTTTCGTCCGCACGCACGACGAGTTCTACGCGCCCACAGGCCTGATGCATCCCACCTACCGGCTCGAAGCGAAGGACTGGAGAAGCACGAATGCCTGAACTGCCGGAAGTCGAGATGGTGAAAAACGCGGTCGCGCCGCGCGTGACCGGCCGTCGCATCGAGCGTCTGGAACTGTTTGATCCTTCCGTCTGCGGACATCCCGCGGCGGGCGATTTTGCCCGCGCCGTCACGGGAAGGACGATCGCTTCCGTCGCCAGGCGCGGCAAGTTCCTGCGCTTCCTGCTTGAAGGCGGCAGCGAACTGGTGGTCCATCTGCGCATGACGGGCGTGCTGCTGGCCTGTACCCCCGATTTCCCGGAGGAACCGCACACGCGTGCCGTTTTTCATCTCAGCGGCGGCGTGCAGCTGCGCTTTGCCGACATGCGCCGCTTCGGCCGCCTTTGGCTGATTTCGCCGGGCGAGACGGACGACTTCACGGGCATGGACCGGCTGGGTCCTGAACCGTTCGATCCGTGTCTGACGCCGCGCTGGCTGAAAGAAAAGCTCGGCGGTTCGCGCCGAGCGGTCAAAACATGTCTCCTTGATCAGTCCGCCGTCGCGGGGATCGGGAACATTTACAGCGACGAGATCCTCTTTGCCGCGCGGATCCAGCCGCAGCGTCCGGCCTGCTCGCTCACCGCTCCCGAGTGGAAACGCCTGGCGGGGACGATCCCCGCGCTGATGAAGTTTCATGTGGAACAGACGGCTTGTCCGCCCGAGGAATACCTGCGCACGCGCGGACGCGAATACCGCAACACGCCGTATCTGCGCGTTTACGGACACGCCGGCGAGGCCTGTCCCGTCTGCGGCGCAAGACTGGAGCGCGTCGTCATCGGCGGCCGGTCGAGCGTCTTCTGCCCCAAATGCCAGCCGCGGCGAAGCGAACGCGGCTGAATCGCAACAGAACTGCAAAATAATTGGAGGAGTGTTTGTGAAAAGATTTTTACTGTGCATGCTGATCCTGCTTGCGTGCGCTGCCGGCGGCGTGTATGCGTGGCTCCATTCCGCGCCGTTCGGGCGCGCTTTTTCCCCGAGCCGCATGGCGCGCATCGCGGCTTCGCCGAACTGGAACGGGACGTCTTTTTCCCGCGTCGAGCCGGCTGAGATCATCACGGCGAAAAGCCGCGACGGCCTGCTGAAAGCGTGGTGGAAGTTCTTCACCGCCACGTATCCCGATCTGACGCCCGAAGTGCCGCTGCCGTCGAAAAAGACCGACCTTGCCGCGCTGCCGCCCGACCGCGACGCGCTGGTGTGGTTCGGCCATTCCAGTTTCTTCTTGAAGCTGAACGGCAGGAACATCCTCGTCGATCCTGTCTTTTGCGGCTTTGCCTCGCCTGTGCCGTTCATCGGCAGGGCGTTCGCGGGGACCGACGTGTACACGCCCGACGATATACCTGACATCGACGTGCTCGTGATCTCGCATGAGCACTGGGATCATCTGGACTATGCGACGCTTTCGGCGCTGCGTCCCAAGGTCAGAAACGTCGTCTGCGGCCTTGGCCTCGGCGAGTATTTCGAGATGTGGGGCTTCGATCCGGGCATCATTCACGAGGGCGACTGGTACGATTCGTTCGACTTCGACGGCCTGACCGTGCACGTGCTGCCCGCGCAGCATTACGCGCAGAGGCTTTTTAAACGTGATCAGACGCTGTGTGCGTCGTTCGCGTTCATCGCGCCTGAGCGCCGCGTCTACTACACGGGCGACAGCGGCTGGGCGAAGCACGTGAAGGAGATCGGCGAAAAGTTCGGCCCGTTCGATCTGGTGATCGCCGAAAACGGCCAGTACAACGAGGACTGGCGGCACATCCACATGTTCCCGGAGGAAACGGCGCGCGCCGCCGCGGGCGAATGGGGCGCGAAACTCCTGCTGCCCGTGCACAGCGGCAAGTTCTCTCTCGCGCGCCACCCGTGGTACGAACCGTTTGAACGCCTCAGCGCGGCGCTGTCCGGCACGGACGTGAAACTGCTCACGCCCGTGATCGGCGAGACGGCGTACCTCGACGACGCTGAACAGGGATTTGCGCCGTGGTGGCGTCCGTACATGCCCGCGGCGAAGGAGGAAAAACGATGAGCGGTGCTCTTGAAGGGATCATCGTGCTCGATCTCACGCATCTCGTCGCCGGGCCGTTCTGCGCGATGGTGCTGGGCGATCTGGGCGCGGACGTGATCAAGATCGAGAAGCCGGGCGGCGCGAGCGAACGTTCGCTGGAGCCGTTTGTGAACGGCGTCAGCGCCTTTCATCTGACGCTGAACCGCAACAAGCGCAGCGTCACGCTCGATCTGAAGGACGAAAAGGACCGCGCCGCGTTTTTGAAGATGGCCGCGAAGGCTGACGTGGTGCTGGAAAACTTCCGTCCCGGCGTGATGGAAAAGCTCGGGCTCGGCTGGGAGACGCTTTCGGCTGCCAATCCGCGGCTGGTCTTCGCGCGTCTGTCCGGCTTCGGCCAGACGGGACGAAACAGCCGCAAGGCCGGCTATGATCTTGTCATGCAGGCTCTGAGCGGGCTGATGGCCGCGACTGGTTTCCCCGGTTCGCCGCCCCTGCGCAGCGCCGCCTCCGTCAGCGACATGACCGGCGCTCTGTCATGCGCCGTCGGCATCCTCGCCGCGCTGCTGGCGCGCGGACGCACGGGGCGCGGACAGGTGGTGGACGTGGCGCTGCTCGATTCGCTCGTCGCGGCGATGGCGTCGATCAGCCTGCTGTACTTCGCGACGGGCAAAAATCCGTCGCCGATCGGCAACCGTGACACTTCGACGTACCCCTACGATTCGTTCCCGGCGAAGGACGGCACGGTCGTCTTCGGCACCTCTGGCGACGCCAGCTGGCGCACTCTGGCGCGCGTGATGGGGCGTCCCGAACTGGCCGATGATCCCAGGTACCGGCATATCGCCGACCGGCTGGCGCGTCAGGACGAGCTGGCCGCGCTCGTCGGTGAGTGGACGCGCGGAAGGACCTGCGCGGAGATCTGCGCGCAGCTTGACGAGGCCGGCATCTCCTGCGCTCCCGTGCTGACGACGGCGCAGATGGCCCGCGACGCGCACCTTGCCGAAGACCGGCAAATGTTCCCGACCGTCCCCGCGCCGGGCGGCGGCGAATTCACCGTGACGGGGCCGCACATCAAACTGAGCGGAACGCCTGCCTCGATCCGCACACCGGCGCCCGAAGCCGGGGCAGACAGCGCCGCTGTCTTCGCCGAGTACGGAGTGAAGGACGATTAATAATTAGTAATTAAACCGCGCTGCGGACGCATGTTTTCTGAACCACATGCGTCCGCGGCGCGGTTTCTGATTATTCGTTTTCTCTGTATTTCCGGCGTTTTGCTGCCTGATGGCGCAGGGCGCCGCGCATGACGCGCATCACCTGTGAGGCGGTACGCTCCAGATCCTCCCGGGAATGCTGGAACGACTGGGCGGTGGTGCACGGTCCGGCGGCGGTGGGGAAGACGGCCGTCAGTCCCATGCTCATGAGCGGGCCGATATGGCCGCGGATGCAGCCGACGATGGCGATCAGAGGCACTTCGGCGGCGCGGGCGCGCGCGGCCAGCCCGCTGATCACCTTGCCCTGTGCGGTCTGGTGATCGATGCGCCCCTCGCCGGTGAAGATCACGTCGGCTTCGCGGATCTCCTCGTCGAGGCCGACGACCTGTGCCAGCACGTCGATGCCGCGCGTCAGCCTGGCGCCCAGCATGGCCGTCAGACCCGCGCCGG
>JAEEUD010000140.1 GCA_016286835.1 Pyramidobacter sp.
AAGCCCTGGACAAAGCCGGCCTGTCCATGGCCTATCCGCATATGGACGTCAACCTTTTTCGCGGGAGCCGCGCCGGAAAAGGCGGCATCGAACGCTGAGCAAAGAATCAGCTGAAAAAACACGGGCTTCCCCTGCGGTTTTATCAGCGCGGGAAGCCCGTGTTTTATGCGGTGATCATGAAAGATCATTTGTGAGGAAAATCTCAAGTTTGACAAGTAATAAATCAATGTTATATTTATATAAAGACGGATAAGTGGGCCTTTCCGTTCATGTCCGTCCATTTCAGATGCAAGGGAGATGTTTGTCATGAAAAAGTCGTACCGCTTTGTTCTTTTCGCGTGCCTTGCCGCTGCGCTGTGCCTGAGCGCCGCCGCAGCCTTCGCGGCTCCCCCGCCTCCGCCCGGCCCCGGCCATCATTCCGAGCGCAGGTTCGATCCCAGGCCCGAGCCGCCGCATGGACCGCATTATGATCCCCCTCCCGCTCCGAAGCCCGGACGCGGACGGTATTACGATCCTGACTATCGTCCCGCTCCGCACAATCCGCCGCCCCCTCCGCCTCCTCAGTACGGCCCCGAGCATGGTCCGAAACACGGTGTGCCTTTGTCGGCGGAAGTCTGGGCGATGCCTGAAGGACATGGCTTCCATCGCTTTGGCTGCAAATTCATCCGCGGCCGCCGCGGGCTGCTCCGCATGACCGCCGAAGAGGCGCAGCGCCGCGGGTATCGCCCCTGCCGCACCTGCTTCCCGAACGCACATCGCCATTAAAAGCGTATTATCTCCGGATTCAATAAAGCACGGGCTTCCCATGCGGTTTTCACCGCGCGGGAAGCCCGTGCTTTACGCTGCGCGAATCGATTTGCGCTTACTTCTTCTCCATCGTCTGGTTCTTGATCTGCTTGGTGGGGATCTCGCGGATCAGGTCTTTCGACTTGCCGGCGCGCAGCAGGTAGCTGTCGGTGGCGTGTCCGAGCATGGCGACGAGGCGGCGGCTCACGTCCATGGCGGCGTCGAGGTCGATGCCCGTCTTCACGTTCATTTCTTCGAGCATGTGGATCACGTCTTCGCTGGCGACGTTGCCGGCCGCGCCGGGCACGAAGGGGCAGCCGCCCACGCCGGCGAACGACGTGTCAAAACGCGTGAAGCCTGCCTGCATCCCTGCGAGGATGTTGGCCACGCCGAGGCCGCGCGTGTTGTGGAAGTGCAGCCACCACGTGACCTGGGGATAATCTTTGGCCATCTGCACGCACATGTCGTGCACCTGCGAGGGGAAGGCGACGCCGGAAGCGTCGGAAAGCGAGATCTCCGTCACGCCGACGGCCAGATACGCTTCGACGATCTCTTTCACGTCGCTGAGGGGGATCTCCTTGTCCCAGGGCGAGCCGAAGGCCATCGAGATGGAACCGGAAATGCCGATGCCGTCGGCCTTGGCGGCATCGCAGCAGGCGCCGAAGCCGGCCACGCTCTCGGCGGGCGTGCGGTTGAGGTTCGCGAGGTTGTGCGCCTTGCTGGCCGAAACGTTCAGCTTGACTTTCTTGCAGCCGCAGGCCACGGCGCGCTCCACGCCCTTGAGGTTGGCGATCAGGGCGCGGTATTCCACGCCGGGAACGGGCGTGAGGGCCTTGAACACGTCGTCGGTGTTGGCCATCTGCGGCACGGCCTTGGGGCTGACGAACGAGCCGACTTCGATGACGGGGAAGCCCGCCTTGGCGGAAGCGTTGATGAGCTCGACCTTCTCTTCGACGGTGAAGATCTTCTTCTCGTTCTGAAGCCCGTCGCGGGGGCCGACTTCGCACAGCGTTACTTCTTTGACATAATCCATCATGACAGTACCCTCCCATAAAAGTTAGAGCGCGGAGATTTCTCAATAATCGAAAAACATCCGCGCTCATTATAACAGACGAACAGCGATTTTTAATGAGTGAAATATAGTTTCACGATGTGAAAGTTTTTGCTTACTGACGGAAGAACACGAACAGGACGACGATCGGCACGGCCATGAGGAGGAAGCCGAGGCCGGCGCCGTAGAACACGCCCATCGTCATGCAGATCATCGGCAGCAGCGCAGGCATGGAGCCGTAAACGGGCGCCCAGATCGAGTTGCCGATGGCCAGCGTGTCGGCCGCATCGGTGCGCGTGTCGGGATCGACGCAGCGGATCAGGGCCAGTCCCGTGGGGACGGAGCCGGTAGCGGCGCCGAACAGTCCGATGTACTTCTCGAACCAGTTGCTGCGGTGGAACTTCTTCGACAGGTACTGGCACTGCAGGGCCGTAAGGAGGATGATGACGGCGCTCATCACGAGGATGGGCACGATCAGCACGGTGACGAGCTTGAGGTTGATCGTGGAGACGGCGGAGACGATCGTGATCTCCAGGCCGAGGCCGGAGATGGTGTTGATCGTGCGGCGGTCAACGTAGCTCTTGAGCGGCGTGCGCTTGATGATGCTCCACACGAGCATACCGGCGAGGATGCCGTTCATCAGTCCGGGAAGGGGCTTGAGCTGCGGGATGACACTCTTGAGGTACCCCATGCCCTTGTTGCCGAGGAACATGCAGAACAGCACGATGGCCAGCTGGAACGAGAAGTTGTCGATGCCGGTGCTGGGAACTCGCTCAACGCCGATGGGGGCGCGCTTGTTCTCCGGCAGAAGGCCGCCGAAGAAGCTGGGATCGGCCTTGTAGTCGCTGACGGCCTGAGTGGCCCAGCCCTTGCGCACGCCGATGTTGATGATCAGCATGCCGAAGACGAAGCAGGCGATGACGCCGAGCGTGGACATGACCATGCCGATGTCGGTGTTGCCGAGGATCTGATAGTGCTCCCAGGCCGCTCCGGCGCCGGCTGCCGTGCCGTGGCCGCCCCAGTAGGAGAACACGGCCTCCGAGCCCCAGCCGAAGGGCAGCTGCGGCCACATGCCGGTCTTCTCCATGACCGAGCCGAGGCCGAGGCCGACGAACATCTGCATACCGTACAGCGAGACGGTGATGCAGAGGTGGATCAGATAGGTGCTGAGCTTGTTTTTGTCAACGTTGACGCCGATGACGGAGGCCGTGAGCACGAGCGTGATCATCACGCCGGCCATCGAGCTGAACGACTTGGGGATGGTCACCCAGCCGAGCACCTGCGGTCCCAGCACGAGGGCAAGGATGCCGCCGACGATCGAGGCGGGGATGTAAAAGCGCTGCAGCGGCTTGACCAGCTCGCGGATGACGAAACCGGCCATCAGGAACGTGAACAGCAGGATCAGGTCCTGGAAAATGCTTGCAAATGTCATGGTCTTAACTCTCCTTATGGAATGATTTGTACGGTCTTTCACAAACAGAGCCTGAAAGAAAGTCCCGCCCCGCCGCGCGAAAAGCACGGAAAGAGCGAGGCGGAACTTTGCGATACTCTGACTCTCGAAAAGATGACGGAGAAAGAGTCTATTTACTCCTCATCCATGCCGTCGTGATAGAACTCGCCGAAGAGCTCCTGCATGGGAGGCATATCCGTGAGGATCACGCGCGACACCCACGTCGTGTTCATGTAGTGCTTCAGAGTGATGTTCTCCGAGACGATATTGCCGCCCCACGTGCCGCAGCCCATCGAGCTCGTCGGAGGCATGCCGTTGTTCGGCGCACCCGCGTTGCCCTTGTTGTTCGGCTGACGCACCATGATACGCGACACAGGCGCCGCCATGCCCAGACGGTCGATATGACTGTCGTCCCAGCTGTAGATGCCGCAGCTGTGACCCTTGCCGCCCACCTCAAAGATCGCCCGCATCATGTCAAGAGCGTTCTCGAACTCGCCCTCGTACTTGAACAGAGCCAGCAGGGTGGTCAGCTTCTCACTCGAGAAGAAATGCTCCTTGCCGATATCGTTCTTGCCGCCGCCGGTCACCATGATGAACTTGCGGTCCGCGGGGATCGTGAAGCCCGCCGCCTCGGCCAGCTTCTGCGGAGCGATCGCGACCGTGCCCGGCAGACGATGGCCCGTCTCGTCCCACATGACCTTCTTGACCTTCTCGGCTTCCTCCGGCGTAGCCAGATAACCGCCCTCGGCGATCAGAGCCTTCACCATCGCGTCATAGACACTCTCGTGGATGACAAGATTGCCGTCGCACGAGCAGCCCGAACCGAAGTCAGAAGTCTTGCTGATACGAGTATTGCGGGCAGCCTCAGCCTGACGCTCAGGCGTATCCGCCGTATTGTCGATGATCACCGTCGCGTTGCCCGCACCCGAACCGTAGGCAGGCACACCCGTGCTGTACGCCGACTTCACCATCGGACGGCCGCCCGTGGCGATCGTCAGATCACAGCGCTTCATCAGCTCCTGCGAAAGAGTGATCGTCGGATTCTTGATCCCCTGGATGATGTCAGCCGGAGCACCCTCACGGACAAGCACCTCACGGATGATATCGATGCACTTGTTCGTGACCACCTTCGCTCTGGGATGCGGACTGCAGATCAGCACGTCACGCGCCTTGATCGCGTAGAGGATCTGCCCCGCAGGCGTCAGACAGGGATTCGTCGTGGGAACCAGCGAAGCGATCACACCCACCGGCTTGGCATACTTCGTGATCCCCTTCTCAGGGATCGTCTCGATGACGCCGACACTCTTGTGACGCAGACACTCACGGAGGATCAGCTTCACCTTGTTGCGCTTGTTGCGCTTGGTGACCTTGTCGCCCAGCCCCGTCTCATCGACAGCCTCATCGCAGAGCGGAGCCCAGACCTTGAGATCGTAGAGCTTGGCGCCAACAGCCTGGCAGAGATGATCGACGCGGGCCTGATCATACGTGGCGATGACAGCGGCAGCCTTGCGGGCCTTGGCGACCATTTCGTCGAGCAGAGCGAGCTCTTCGGGCGTAGCGACTTTGTGTTCGGACATGAAAAAGCACTCCCTTGATGGAATTATTGAACGGTAAATCGGTTCGCTATCATTGAAGCGATCTATCGTGATTTTAAACGCCTTTTGCGATTTGTCAAAAATACAAACGAAGCCAGAAGCAGCAAGAAACGAAGCGCGATTTCTGCTTTGATTATCCACAAGTTCTATCGAACAGCCCCGATACAGCAAAAAACTTCTATCATTTCAAGAGCGCAGAGCTATGAACCGGCCGGAGAACGCCGATCATAAACGCGAACTATCGTTTTTCAGCGTTTTTCAAAGGAGAGAACTCATAGCAGAGTCCGAAACCGCCGGCATTACGTCGCGCCGCTCGTTCCGATGATAATGTTTTTCTATCGAAATGATAAACAATCTGAATTTTCATTTTGGCGAAAAACGGCTAGAATACAAGGCGGCGTGCCGCGCTTTGCGCGCGGGGGAAACGCCGAAAAACGACTGTTTAAGGAGCGATCATTCCATGCTGCAAGCCAATTTCCCCGCCAAGATCGTCTACGGTGAGAACTCTCTCGAGTTCCTTTCC
>JAEEUD010000141.1 GCA_016286835.1 Pyramidobacter sp.
ATTTTAATGTAATTCAATAAATATCAAACTCAAACTTCGCACATAACAATCACTTACGAATCAAGTTGCCAAGCGCGCTAAACGACTTAGAAATACATTTGCGAAGCCAGAATCATGCGCATTTGAGTTTTTGACGAATGTCCTCAGGCAAGTTTTCCAAAAACGACTTGATGCACTTTTCAATGTTTACCTTGACGATCACCTCATCTTTATCAATCTCCACAATGATCGCTGTCAGTAATTCCTGCAAGGCTTCCTTCCAGTCTGCTTCCTGCAGTTCTTCCGCATATTCAAAGAACAGCTCGCCTATCGTTCGCGCGTCTGTATTCACCCGTTGCTCCCACGCCAGGATCAGGTATCGCACAAAGACGACGGCCACCGACGCTCTCATGGCGTCATACGAGATGCCGCGCACTTCTTTGCCAAAGCGAAGCAGCGTCTTGCAGATTTTGAAGAACACCTCAATGTTCCATCTCCGTCTGTACAGCTGAATGATCTCCTCTTCCGTCAGCGATGTATCGGTACTCACCAGGACAAGGTAGTTCTTTGCCTTGCGTCCTGCCATTTCTCCCTTGCGCACAAAGACCAGCTTTACCGGAATCCGTAACTCCGCAAGTCCGGGCTTTGCAGCCCTGCACATCTCAGCCGTTACGGACAAAAGATACTTGCTGCGTCCGCGGCGTTTGCAGCTCTCATCGTAGATTGTCTTCACCGTGCAGAGTTTGCTGCCTGAACGATACAGCAGCTTGTCCGACTGTTTCACCATCGCGACGGCATGTAAATTCATTTCGAGCAGACGTGAAAGCGTCGCCGGAGAAGTGAACCAGCTGTCGAACAGAACATATCGAGCCCAGCAGCCCAGAGACAAGGCGCGTTTCAAGCACAGCAGCATTGCCTCCGTCGCTTTAGACACCCCTTCACTGCGTGCGGCATAGCCGCAAGTGCGTTTGTCCAGATGAGAATCCGCCAGAGCCTGTTTCTCCTTTTCAGACGCCAGCAGACAGAAATCGACCGGTATTACAGAATTGCCGTCAGACCAGCCCAGACACAGACAGCGAAAGCCCGTATAGAATTTCTTTGCTGAGTGATCGTACTGCTTTGAGGCAAGCTCGACACAGCGGGAACGATCGCGCTTGAAAGGCGTATCGTCGATGATGAAAGAAGATTTCCTCTCATCAGACGTGAGAGCGTCAAGCCATTGCATCACGCGAAAAGAAAGAACGTTGAGGAACCGATTCCAGTTGATGGAAGACGAGTTCAGAAAACGATAGCATGTATCCTTCGAGAAACGCGCAGACGAATTTTCGAGCTGCAGAGCCCGAAAGAGACTGAGATTTTTGAAAGCGAGATTGACGAGAAAGACAAAAATCTCCGATACAGAAACGCCTTTCGATTTGTAAGCATGAGCGCTTCTGAGAGCGGAAGCGAGTTTGAAGAGAGACAGAAAACGCGAAGTAAGTTTCTCCACAGCGTCGGGGCGATTGGACTTTTCATTTTTGAGGGAGTGTGATAAAGTTTTCATGAGCATTGACCTCCATAGGTTAGTTTTGTTTGGCGACTAAACTTTACCCTATTTTGAGTGTCTCTGCTCATTTTTTATGCTTGCTCAAGCCGCTTGGATTCTGATTTGGTTACGGTTTTTTATGTGCGAAGTTTGAGTTATGTAACTTACTCTGATTCTAACAAATGGTCTTCTAAAAAGCAAACGGGCTCTCTTCGCATTTTATCCGTTGCCACATCTCGGCACGAGCGGCAGACTGCTTATGTACTCTGTCGGACAGAGTACATAGTTTTTCATGTATGAAAAAACGTCTTTCATGGACCGTGCAGAAAATACGGAGCTCGTAAAGGACGTTTTTTGCGTTCCAGCCAAACGTTGAGGCGCGGAAAAGCGGCGAAAAGAGGAGCTCCGCGCTGGCGAAGCTCCTCAAATTGTCTGTGACGCTATTCGACTTTTGAATACACGTTTTTTATTTCAGCTCGACGTACTTGCCGTATATCCAGCCTTCACCGCCGTTGTCAAGGCGGATCTTATACCACGGCACGGCCGAGCCGTCGCCCTGCCACGTGTCGAGGATGACGACGTCCTTGTTGCTCATTTTCGTCAGCACGCGCGTGTTTTTTGTGGAATGATCGCTGCGGATGTTGACGCCCGTGTGATTGATGCGGCCCATGCGCTCGCCGTCGTTCAGGGCAGGCGCTTTGGGATCGGCTTTCGGGCGCGGGGGCGGCGGCACATCGACGTAGCGGCCGTACACCCAGCCGGTCACGTTCTTGGCTTCGATCCTGTACCACGGATACTGATCCTTGCCTTCCCAGAACTCAAGCAGCTTCACGTCGCCCTTGGCGGCTTTGCCGATGATTTTCGTCCCTTGTGTTGAGTGGTCATCGCGGACGTTAACGCCGGCGTAGTTGATCTTCACTTTTTCGGGAAGTTTCTGTTCGACGACGGGCTGATTGGCCGCCGCGGGTTTGTTGGGCGTCTTTTGGTCCGAGAAACCGCTGCGGTCAAGCTTGACGACCGTGACGGGGCCGTTGTTCTGGACGCGGCGCACGGGCTCGTAAACGCTTTTCGGCCCTGTGGGCGGACCAAAGCGCGGACGCAGGATGCGGATCAGCGTCACGCCCGAGAAGACGAGCGCACCGGCGGCCAGCAGCGCCAGCACGACGCCGAAATAGGTGAACGTGCGACGCGCGTGCGTAGTCGATTTGGGACGGATGATCTCCGGCGGCGTTTTTTCCGTCGGCATGGAACGTACGGGACGAGGCTGCGGCTGCGGAGGAACTTCGCGGTGAGGGATCTCGAATTCGCGCGTCGATTCCTGCTCGGTGCGGGGCTGCGGTCCGGGTTCCGGCGTAAAAGCGGGACGCGGCTCTTCGGCCGGACGCGGCGCAGGAGCCTCGGCGAGCAGTTCGTCGTCAAAGTCGTCGGCGGCTTCGATCACGCGGGGCCTTGCTCCTTCTTCCAGCTTTTCCGCTCCCGCGGCGCACAGCGTCTGAACGGCGCGCAGCGAACGGATCGCGACGCCGCGCGCGACGCTCTTGACGACGGGGACGGACGCAGAGATGGCGGCTGCCTTCTCTGGGCCGATCGCTTCGCGCGCTTTCTGGCCGAGATTCTGGAGCTGTTCCTTGACTTTCTGGATGTTCTCGTCAGAGAGTTCTGGCATGATGATCTTCCTTTTGTTCAAGCGGCGAAAAACGCCCGCCGCGGATTATTTTTTCTTTGGCGTTTATCATACCATGAAAGCGTGAATCCTGCACTTTTTTTGTGCGCGGAAAAAACGGGACTTTCCGCGCGGAAAGTCCCGTCTGCCTCTATTCGTCCACCTTGAACGATCCTTTTTTCTCGATCTTCGCCTGGAAATCGCTCCACTCGCCGATGTGAGTGTACTCGCCGCGCTGTTTCTGCGTGGCGATGGAATCGCGGTAGGCTTTCGTTCCGCCCGTTTCGCGCAGACTCTGGAGCACATCATGCATGGCGCGCATGGAAGCGCGGATCAGTGTCTGCGGGAACTTGACGAGCTTGAAGCCCATCTTCGCCAGCTGATCGACGGTGAAATCCTCGTTGACGGTCCCCTCGACGATGCTGGTGCATACGGGGAAGGGCAGGTCGGCGATGCGCTGCATGTCCTCGGGCCGCGGAGGGACGGTGATGAAGATCATGTCGGCACCGGCCTCGTAATAGAGCCTGGCGCGGCGGAGCGCTTCGTCAAAGCCCAGCGACTTCGCCGCGTCGGTGCGGGCGATGACGAAGAAATCGGGATTGGTCCGCGCTTCGAGCACGGCGCGGAGGCGGTCGATCATCTCGTCAGCGCTGACGACGGCCGTGTTGCTGTAATAGGCGCACATCTTGGGGAACACCTGATCTTCGATCTGGATTCCGGCGATGTCGAGCGCTTCATATTCGCGCACCATGCGGTAGATGGGCAGCGTGCCGCCGTAACCCGTGTCGGCATCGACGATCACGGGAATGGTGCAGGCGTTGAGGATGTTGACGAAGTTGTTTCTCAGCTCGCCGTAGGACATGATGCCCACGTCGCTTGTGCCGAGCTCGAGGTTGGACATCGACGAGCCGCTGACGATCACGGCGGGGAAGCCGGCGTCCTCGACCATGCGTGCTCCCAGCGCGTCACCGACAGCGGGAGCGACGACGACTTTGCCGGAAGCGAACAGTTCGCGCAGGACGGTCGCGCGGGATTTTTTGCTGTACATGATATTCTCCTTTTGTCCGATACGCGGTTATTTCGCGTAAAGTTTCATGCCGTTTTCGCCGAGCACGAGACGGGCGCTGCGTTTTGCCTGGGCCTCGGAGAGCAGGCCGTCCTCGACGAACGTGGTCATGACGCGCTCCATCGACCGTTTGGCGATGTACGAGGCGATCCATGCCATCTCGGCGTACCAGTGCTGGCCGGTGCCGAGCACGATCTTGTCGTGAGGCGTGATCGAAAGGGCGTCTTCAAGGCAGCGCGAAAACAGCAGCGACTGCCAGGGCAGCGTCTGGCTGAGATCAAGGTACACGTTGGGGAAGTTGTAGGCCATGATCGCCGCGTTGCGCGTGAACGGGAAGCTCTCGTGCAGGAAGACGATCTTCGTGGCGTAAAATTTGTGTTTTTTCAGGTACGGCGCCATGAGGATCGGATCGACCTGGTAGAAGTCGGTGCGCTTCTTGAATCCCGTGCTGCCGGAATGGATGTTGAGCGGCAGATTCAGCTCGGCGCTGATCGTCAGGATCTGCGGGAACAGCGCGTGATAGACGTTGTTGACGGCTTCCTTGTCGCCCGCTTTGGCGGCGGCGAACGCCTTTTCGGCTTCCGCGTTGTTCAGTTCGCGAACGGCCATGCCGCCGAACTTCTCGCCGATGTGGCCTTTTAGTCCCGCGAAGCCTTCGCTTGCGGCCTGCGCGATCGCAGCGAGTACGTTTTCGGCAAGCTCTTTGAACGAAGCGGCGGTCTTCAGCTGATCGGTGAAGACGTTTTCATACTGGAAGAGCCGGTTGACGGGGCAGGGGAAACACTGAGTGAGCGGATCGCCCATCGGCAGTTCGCAGTCGAGCGTCGTGCCGCAGACGTTGGCGTCCTTATAGAGCATCGCCGTGTAGGCTTTGAGCGCTTCAGGCGTCTTCGCGTGATCGTTGCGGAACGCTGTCACGCCTTCGAGCGTGGGCTCGCAGCCGAAGCGGGACGAGAATGCATGAACGAGCGTCTGGATCACGCTCTGGCTTCTCATGTGCGCGAACGCCGTGTCCGAAGGGCACTCTTCGCCGCGCCCGTCAAACGCGTCACGGACGCCGTGGTAGTAGTTGACCGCGAAATCCTTTACCGACACGACTGGCTTGTCTGTGAACAGCCGGTGCGTGTGGTTGTCGTAAAACGCTTCGGCACTGAAATCAAAA
>JAEEUD010000142.1 GCA_016286835.1 Pyramidobacter sp.
TCGGCGCTTATCCTGTGCCGGATTCACTTCGTCCTCTGCTGAAAGAGAAATATATCGATGTTGTCGGCGGCGGTGAGGTCAATGTGAAAAAAACGGACGATAACGCAAGCCCGGAATCTACGCCGGTAAAGAAGAAGGAGACTGAGATTGACAGTCTCTGATCACAGTCGAACTCGAAAGGACGGTTCGTCATGGGACCGAGGTTCATAAAGATTCTCGTTGTTGCGGCTGTGGCAGTTGGACTGTATTTCTGGGCAAGTCATCTGAAGCGTGATCTTGATCTCGTCAACAAGCCTGTCAGCAAAGGCGAAACGATGAAATGGGAGTTGGGCGAGGTCGAAACGACACGTCTGATTGGCCATGATCAATGGGATATCGCTGCGAAAAATGTCGTCAGAGATCACCCTGTCGATCACCTGAAAGACGTGAGCGCTCTGATCTCTGGTCCGTCCGGAGAGCGGACTGTCCGTGCACCGTCCGGGCAATATGACAGCAAGAAGAAGGAACTGACGCTTGAGGATGCAAAAGGCTACTGGAAGCGACCTCAGTATCCGCTGACTTATGAAACACCTTTGGCGCACTGGATGCAGAAAGGCGACCACTGGGATTTTCCCCGCGGCGTGACAGTCAGCGGTGATGTGTACAGTCTGGAATGTGAAAGCGCTGAGATGATCGGTCAGAGAAATATCCGCGTGAAAAACGGCTGCTTAGTGTGGTGGAGCCAATGATGAAAAAAACACGTTCATTTTTCATAATGCTTATGTTGATTGCCGCGCTTTGCCTTGCGGGCGCGGCGTCGGCGGCGCAGAAAGAGCTTCCTAAAAAAGTCCCCGGCTCACAGCCTGTCGTGCTTGAAGCCGATTCTGTCACGTTCGACGAAAAGGCTCATACTGTCGTCGCCGAAGGGCACGCTGTCGTCAATTATCTTGACATGGTTCTGAACGCCGACAGAATTACGATGGATTCGCAGAAGAATATCGTTCGTGCCTATGCAGTCGAAGGCAAACGCATCCGAGTCTGGAGATCGGCATGGAACCCGTTGATCTTGAAGCAAGAAACCCAAACGCTGGCAGGCACGTTTCTCGAATATCATATTGACGACGCCATCGGCTACATCGAATCGGGTGAAGGCACGACGACGGCCGAAAGAGGTATGGTCTACATCAATGGCGGAAAACTGGAAGTCGCTCCGCCTGCGATCGCATATGAACGTAAGTGGGTGCACGGCCGCGACATCAAAAAAAGCCTGCCGGAAGATTCTATCATCCGCTGGGACAAAGTCAGTTATACCACGTGCAGGCAAGACGATCAGCATTATCATTTTGTTTCCAAGAAGGCCGTGCTGATTCCGGGTAAGCACATGACCCTTTATAGGCCGCGCGTGTACGCCGGTAAGCGCTTCTTGTTTACCATTCCGTTCAACGTGTCGATTAATCAGGGGCCTCGTAAGAAAAACAGAATTTCACTTCGTCCTAACTACGACGACGATAAAAAGCTAGGGATGCAGGCTGTTTATGTTCATTCCTGGAAGAACGGCAAGGCGACGCTCGGCGTTGCGAAGTGGACCAAAGGCATTACCGAGTATGACTACCGTATTGATCAAAAACTGACCGACTGGCTGGCTGTATATGTTGACGGTAAATACCATTACGACGACGTACTCCACGAGACGAAGATCCGTCCTACGTGGGGAGTAACAGCCGCGCATTCCGGCTGGACGGCTCGCGTTAGCTGGGCCGAACGTCAGAAGCACTCCATCGTCAGGCGTCCCGGCGAAAAAGAATACGAAACTACTATCTGGCGCAAGCCGCAAGTGCAGCTCACCACGCCGTGGGTCGGCCTGCATATCGGCGACGTATCGCAGTATGTACGTCTCAAGGGCGACTGGGGGCGTTATCAGGACACGGGACGGCAGCGTCAGGGCTATTTCATCGAGCGCTACGGTTGGGGAATCGATTACTATATCGACTACCCGTTCAGAGTCGGTAAATGGAGCTTGTCGCCGTTTTTCAAGGTCGATTACTGGAATTACGGTTACGAGGATAATCGTCACAACCGTTTTGAAATCACCACGACAACGACCGGCCTGCGCGCTTCGTGCGGCGTTTTTGAGCTCGGCTCGGCCTACGAACATCGTCGCGTCTTTGGACGTTCCGGCTGCGGCTGGGATTCCGTTTCCGACGCTGACACGTTCTACCAGAGGGTCGGCGTGAAGATTGGTCCGTCGTTGCGCTTTTCCGTGCAGGGAATGTGGGACTTGTCAAAAACGACCCATGATAAATTCACGAACATCTCCTACATCCTAACGTATGACAACAGCTGCTGCACCCGTTGGGAGCTGACGTTCCATGACGATAAGCGCCATGTCGACAACAACAACTGGTTTACGTTGTCGTTCGCCATCAACGCGTTCCCCGACTCACGCTTCAAGTGGGGCAACCACAGCGTTGAGAATCCGTTTGGCCGCCCGGGCGGACTCGTTCCCAAACGCAAGCCCGGTTATCAGGCCACGCTGATGGAGATCGACGGCACTCTCGAAGCAGAACAATCCGAGATTCGCCTTCCCATCTTCGATATTTAGTTCCGTCACATCGTTGCACATAAAAATCCTCGCTGCCAGCGTGAGCGCATCACACGAGCAGCGAGGATTTATAATGCGTCGCCGTTCAGGAAAAAACAGCGGAATTCGACATGCTGGAAAAAACAGGGAAACAATAAAACAAGAGTCGGTTGAATCTCAGAAAAATCACCACAAATGTAGCTTCGTGGGATATAATAACAAGAGCGCGTTTTCAAACGCGCTCTTGTAGGAGTTATTTGACGCTGATGGACAGAATACGGAGTTTCCTCAGACCGACAGGCACTTTTACGGAAACTTCGTCGCCGACTTTCTTGTTCATCAAACCGCGGCCTACCGGACTGACTGAAGAGATCAGTCCTTTCTCAGGGTCGGATTCTTCCGAACTGACGATGGAGTAGACAAACTTCTTGTTGTGCGTGATATCCTGAATTGTGACGGTCGTGCCGACAGACACGTGAGAATTGTCGATGCTTGCGGAATCGATGATCCTGGCCTTGGAGACCTGCTGCTCAAGTGCCAGAATGCGCCCGTCCAGTTTAGCCTGATCTTCCTTGGCGGCGGCATATTCGGCGTTTTCACTGAGATCTCCGAACGAGCGGGCTTCTTCGATGCGACGGGCGATCTTGTAACGCTCTTCGCTGCGAAGCTGCTTCAGTTCGGCCATCAGCTTGTCATAGCCTTCCTTTGTCATCAAAACGGCGTCGTCATTGTGCTTGCGTTCAGCCACGTTCATACCTCCGGTGCAATTATTATGATCCAGAATTGACTGCGGGTGTCCCGCAGTCTGTTATTGTAGCAGAAGAACGAATTCTTTGCGAGTGTTCGCAAAAACATTTCAGATAAGGAACTTTATTGATGGACAAAACTGTAAATAATGACAAAATTTCCGTGACCGTTCCCATGCAGGGAGCGAAAAAACACGCCATCCGTCCCCGCCCGTATATGACGGGGCGAGTTGGAAAACGTACTGTTTTGCCGCAAGGGGCGCGCTTGCCGCGAAAGGCGCCGCCTCTGGGGAATCTCAAGTTCATTCCGCTCGGCGGACTGGGAGAGATCGGCAAGAATATGTACGCGATCGAGTACGGCGACGACATCGTCGTGATTGATTCGGGGCTGATGTTTCCTGACGAAGAGATGCTGGGCATCGATTACGTGATACCTGACATCAGCTATCTTGAAGAGAATAAGGCGAAAGTTCGCGCTATCCTCATCACACACGGACATGAAGACCATATCGGCGCGCTGCCGTTCGTTCTGGCAAAACTTGACGTGCCTGTGTACAGCGCCAGACTGACACTTGGAATGATCGAGGCCAAACTGGCCGAGGCAATGCCGCGCTATCACCCACGACTTATTGAGGTTGTTGCAGGAGAGCGCATAAAACTGGGCGTGTTCGGCGTTACGTTTATCTCCGTTTGCCACTCCATTCCCGATGCATTGGGCATTGCTGTTGAGACACCGCTTGGCGTTGTGCTTCACACGGGAGATTTCAAGATCGATCCGACGCCAGTCGATAACCACGTTACCGATTATTCAGCGTTTGCTGAACTGGGGCGGCGCGGCGTGCTGCTTCTTGCATCGGACTCGACGAACGCGGAGCGTGACGGTTTCACCAAGTCTGAAAAATCCCTGATCGGTGCGATCGACAATCTGCTGCGTACCTACCGCAATCGCCGCATCATCATTTCCGCTTTTGCCAGCAATCTGCACCGTGTCCAGCTTGTGCTTGATGCAGCCGCGCGTTTCAACCGCAAGGTGATCTTCGCCGGCAGAAGCATGGTGAACAACGTAGAACTGGCGATCCGTCTCGGCTATCTTCACGCCGACGCCGAGACGATCGTGCCGCTCGCGGAAATGGACGATTATCCCGAATCGCGCCTCGTCATCATGACGACGGGCAGTCAGGGCGAGCCGTTCTCGGGGCTGGTGCTGATGAGCAAGGGGGCCCATCACCGCGTCAAGCTGAACAGCAGGGACGTGGTCGCGCTCTTTGCCAGCGCGATCCCCGGCAATGAGAAGATGGTCAGCAGCACGATCAACCGGCTTTTTGAGCTTGGCTGCGAAGTCCTTTACGGGCGCGAGGCGGGGCTGCATGTTTCCGGCCACGCGTCGCGCGAGGAACTGAAAATGCTGCTCAGCATGGTGCGCCCCAAGTATTTTGTACCCGTTCACGGCGAGTACCGAATGCAGGTCCGTCATTCACAGCTCGCCGAAGAAGTCGGCGTGCCCGAGAAGAACATCTTCATCATGAGCAACGGCGATGTGCTGACGATCTCACCCGAGGGAGCCTCGGTCCGCACGAAAGTTCAGGCCGGTGCGGTCCTTGTTGACGGCATGGCTCTGGGTGAAAAAGAAGGATCCATCCTCAAGGAGCGTCAGGAACTCTCCGAGAACGGTGTTCTCGTGGTTTCGGCGACGATCGATAAAAGGGGCAAACTGATCGGCGATCCTTATTTCGAGACGTACGGACAAATCCATTTCCGGGATGCCGAGAGTATGAGACAGGAATTCTGCGAAGCTGTACGCCGCGCCGTGCGCCATGATTCGGGCGCCGATGACGAATACCTGAAAAAGCAGATCGTCCTGCGCTGCAAGGAGTTGCTACGCAAGTATCTGCACAGCGCTTCACCGGTCATTCCGATCATCACGCGGCTTGATTGAGTTGAGTGAGTCTGACATCAGCGTTCCAGAGTAAAAGCGGCTTGAAGCCTTTGTTAAGAGTGACGCTCTTTGGTGAAAGGTGGATATGCATGAACGAGTTTGTCGCAAGCCTGATTCAGGGACTGATTCAGGGAC
>JAEEUD010000143.1 GCA_016286835.1 Pyramidobacter sp.
ATGACTGAGTGCATCGACCGGCTGTCACGGTAGCCCATGCAGCGTACGGCGGTGTGCGGCAGTCCGACGGTGCCGAAGCAGACGAGCACCCAGAACGAGAGGATGAACGGCTTGGCGACGAAATTGCCGGGGCCGAACGGCGACAGCAGCGCCGGATCGGCTTTGGCGATCGTGTCCATCACGGCTTTCATGCCGCCGCCGGCGTTGGCGACGCCCCAGATCATGGCCGCGGTGCCGAGCACCATGACGATGCCCTGGAGCGCGTCGGTGAGCGCCACGGCGCGGAAGCCGCCGACGGTGGTGTAGAGCACGACAGTGCCGGCAAAGATGCTCAGTCCCCAAAAGTACGGCAGACCCGTGATCGTCTCGAACAGCCGCGCGCCGCCGATGAACTGCGCCGTCATTGCCGAGACGAAAAACAGCAGCAACGACACCGATGCGGCGATCACGACGAGCTTGCTGCGATAGCGTTCGCGCAGGAAGTCGTTGACGGTGATCGCGCTGATGCGGCGGGCGACGATGGCGAACTTCTTGCCCAACACGCCCAGCGTGAGCCACGCCGTGGGCACCTGGATCACAGCCAGCAGCACCCAGCCGAGGCCCGTCTTATAAGCCACGCCGGGACCGCCGATGAAGCTGGAAGCCGATGTGTACGTCGCCACCAGCGTCATCGCCAGGACGAAGCCTCCCATGGTCCGGCTGCCGATGAAATATTCGCTGAGGAAGTTGCCGCTTCTGGCGGCTTTCCGGCCGCACCACGCCGCGAGCAGATAGACGCCGGCAAGGTATGCCAGCACGGGAATGAGCAGGGCCCAGTTAAGCGTCATTTTGGGCATCCTCCTTCTCATGCGGATCGAGCGGCATGTTTTTGAACAAAAACGTCACCATCAGCGCGGCGAGCACGCAGAACAGCGCCGGGCCGACGACGGAGCTGTAAAAGAACCACTCCGGCAGGCCACAGACGAAGCGGTACTGCGACGGGTCGCCGGAGCCCAGCCCATAGGCGAACGCGTACCACCAGACGAAAAACAAAACGGCCAAGACGACGGAGCAGAGCGCTTCGAAGTTGGCCTGACGGAAACGACGATCGATTTTCATGCGCGAGACCTCCTGAAGAATGCGCGCCGATGCAAAACGCCAGGCGCGGACTTTCGCCGCGTGAATGGAAAAAGCGTCTCTCTCCCGCAGGTCCCGCGCCGGCGGTGGGAGTATTCTCTCTGAAAAGACGCTCGTCTGTCGCTTTCGCCCACGGCGGACGCGAAAGCGGAACTTCCGCGGCGCGGCCCAAAAATCCCGCGCCGAAAGACTTGGGGCGTATGATCGTTCAAACGCAACAGATACATTATACCTTATCTGCTCGTAAAAATAAACGCCGCCTCGGCGTTTTTGGACAAAATTACAAAAAAATGCCGCCCCGGCGAAACGAATCGCGCGAGGACGGCACTGTGGTGCGATTAAGATAATGAACTTCCTGTACCTTTATGAGGAAGAGCAGCGCGATGCTGCCGTTAAAAGCTGAACGACCTTGTGACGTTTTTGATCACGCTGTCGAAGAACTTCTGCGAAGATTTTGGATAAACGAACATCATGGCATAGAACGTGCCGTCCTTCAGCCAGTCGCGGCGGTAGACGATTTCCCCTTTGCTGTTCAGCCACGAGAGCACGAACCAGCCTTCTTTGGCGTTGACTCGGCGATAGGCGATCCTGTGTCCCTGCGCGGCGAAATCGGCCGCCTCCTTCACAGTGTGATCGAGCGCGTTGAAGCTGCCCCAGACGGAGAACTCGCCGGGGACTTGAGTGCAAACGAAACTCCGGCCGTCGCCGTTTTCGCTCTCCGGCTGCCAGTCAAATCCTCCGGGAACGTCGACCGAGTAGCCGAAGCGTGAGTTTTCATAGCGTTCCGCAAACGCTGTTCCGCACAGCGCACATGAGATCATGAAAAGAGCGCAAATCGAGCAGAGAATCTTTTTCAATCTGATCACCGCCTTTAATTGAGCAGAGATTGGGTTTTAAGCAGTTTGCAAAAAAGGAGGGGAAACAATTCCCCTCCGAAAGTGACAGCGGCGAAATTACGCCTTGATCGGACCGGTTTCAGCGCGAAGCTCGACGATGGCGGCAGCGATGCGCTTGATGCCCTCCTCGATCGTGGCCGGATCGCAGTAGGTGTAGTTGAGACGCGCGTTGTGGATGCAGGCGTCCTTCTCCACCTCGAACGCAGAGCCCTGGATGAACGCTACTTTCTTGTCAAGGGCGCGGCGCATCAGCACGTCGGTGTTGACGCCGGGCACGTTGATCCAGTAGAAGAATCCGCCCTGCGGCTTGACCCAGGTGACGCCCAGCGGCGACAGGTGACGCTTCATGCTCTCTTCCATGCAGTCGCGGCGCACGCGGTAGTTGGCGATGATGTTGGGAAGGTGCTTTTTCAGATAGCCCTTGGAGCAGTACTCGGCGACCAACGCCTGATCGACCGAGCTGGAGCACAGGTCGGTGCTCTGCTTGAACACGTTCATCTGGCGAATGATGTCGGGGTTGCCCACCACCCAGCCGGTGCGCGTGCCGGGCGCGAGGATCTTGGAGAACGAGCCGGCGTACAGCGTGTTGCCCGCCTTGTCGAACGAGAAGATCGAAGGCAGATGCTCGCCCTCATAGCGCACGTAACCGTAGGGATCGTCCTCGAAAATGCCGACGTTGTACTTCTCGGCGATCTCGGCCAGCTTCTTGCGGCGCTCGACGGACATCGTCATGCCGCCGGGGTTCTGGAAGTTGACGATGGTATAGATGAACTTGACCTTTTTGCCCTCAGCGCGCAGCGACTCGATCAGACCGGGGATCTCATCGGTAAGGATGCCGTCGGCATCGCAGTGCACGCCGCGGCACACGCCGCCGTGGTTGGTGAACACGTTGATGGCGGCCATGTAGGAAGGATCCTCGGTGATAACGATGTCGCCGGGATCGAGCATCGCCCAGGCGAACAGGTCAAGAGCCTGCTGCGAGCCGGTGGTGAGCATGATCTCGCTGATGTCCACCTTGCGTCCCAGACGCTCGGCCATGAAATCGGCCAGGCATTCGCGCAGCAGCGGATTGCCGTCGGTGGTGCCGTACTGCAGCAGCTCGCTGCCCTTGTCCTTGAGCAGGTGAGCGCCCTCATAGAACTCGTCGACAGGGAACACTTCCGGCGCGGGCATGCCGCCTGCGAACGAGATCATACCGGGCTTCTTGATGACGGCGAGGATCTCGCGCACCGGCGAAGGACGCGAGTGAGTCGCGGCGTGGCTGAAATTGCTGTTCCAATTGCTCATTTTTAAAACGCCTCCTGAAAAACAGTGTATGATTTGTGCGTGAGGCCGAAAACAACGTCTCGAAACCTTTTGCTCAAATTATTCCCGTAATTATACTCAATGTTGGGGGAAAAATGCAAGGCTCATCTCAGGAAAAACACGACGCTTGACACGTTTATTTCATCGCTTATAATCAACGAACGTTTATTATGTTGCGCCGGCCGAAGCGGGCGGCGATCCGGGAGGAGTTTTTGACAATGCAGCAAGGCATGTGGAAGGGCCGTTTTCAGCAGGACATGAACGCCAAGGTTTTGGCGTATTCGCAGTCGCTCGACCTCGACTGGCGGCTGCTGCCGTGGGACGTGCAGGGCAGCAAGGCGCACGCGAAGGGACTGGCGAAGATCGGCGTGCTCACGACTGACGAGGCGGAGAAGCTCTGCGCCGGTCTCGATCAGATCGTCGAGGAGTACAAAAGCGGCGCGCTCAAGGGCAAAGAAGCGCTCGAAGACGTGCACATGAACGTGGAAGCTCGACTCACGGAGATCGTCGGTCCGCTCGGCGGCAAGCTGCATACGGGAAGGAGCCGCAACGACCAGGTGGCGACGACGATGCGCCTGTATCTGCGCGACGTTCTGAAGGATCTTGAAAAAGGTCTGCTCGACCTGATCGACGCGCTGCTGGACAGAGCGGAAGCGCACAAGAACGCCGTCGTGCCCGGCTACACGCATTTGCAGCAGGCGCAGCCCGTCTCGATGGGGCATTACTGGATGGCGCACGTGCAGGCGTTTCTGAAAGACCTGCGCCGCCTGCGTTTTGCCGCCGAATCGCTCGACGAGTGCCCGCTCGGATCGGGCGCGCTGGCGGGCTCCACTCTGCCGCTTGATCGTGCCTTCACGGCCGCCGAACTGGGCTTTTCGCGTCCCACGGAAAACAGCATGGAAAGCGTCGCCTCGCGCGATCACTTCCTCGACATCCTTTATTTCTGCTCGCTGTTCGGCGTGCACTGCAGCCGTCTCAGCGAGGACCTGATCGTCTACTTCACGAGCGAATTCGGCTGGCTCAAGCTGCCTGACGCCTTCTGCACGGGTTCGAGCATCATGCCGCAGAAGAAGAACCCCGACGTGCTCGAGCTCACGCGCGGCCGCGCCGGCGGGCTGATCGGACACCTTGTCGATCTGCTCGTGACGATGAAGGGCATCCCCATGACTTACGACCGCGATCTTCAGGAGGACAAGCGCGGCCTGTTCGCCGCCATCGACTCGGTGGAACTGATCCTGCTCGTGCTGCCCGACCTGATCCGCAACGTCGAAGTGGACGAGGCAAAGGCTACGAAGGGCTTTGCCGACGGTCTGGCGCTGGCAACGGACATCGCCGAGATGCTTGTGCGCAAGGGCCTGCCTTTCCGCGAGGCGCACCGCCGCGTCGGCGCGCTCGTTGCCGTCTGCGTGGAGAAAAACGTGCCGCTCAACGCGATCGACGCTGCTACGCAGAACGAATTCCTGCCCGAGCTGGCCGGCACGGATCTCTCGAAGGAACTGACCGCCCGCGCCGCCGTCGAGCGCCGGACCACGTTCGGCGGCACGGCGTTCAGCGAGGTGGAACGTCAGATCGCCGTCGTCAAAGCGCAGCTGGGTAAATAATCGGCAAGCACGAAACTGAATACAGTGAACGGCTCTTCTTCGACTGAAAACGGAGAAGAGCCGTTTTTTCGGCTAAGACGTTTGTTGTTTTTCAAGATCACTTTCTTTGTGTCTTTGTGTTGAGTTTTTGAACTTTGCTCTTTAATTGCCGATCAGGAATTGTTTGATCGCCTTCCCGATGTCGCTTTCGATCATCAGGCTGCGTTCGGCGATCTCTTCCGGAATACGCTGGCGCTCGGAATTTACGCACACGTACAGGGCCTGCGGGTTTTTGAACGTGCGCTGCATGAACGGGTATTTGATGATCCCCGGCGTGTTGTAACCTACGCCCAGTTCCAGATAGACGACGCGGCCCGTTTCGTGCGCGCTGCAAAAGGCGTCGTAGCGCCCGGCGGCCG
>JAEEUD010000144.1 GCA_016286835.1 Pyramidobacter sp.
CGGAGCACCACGTCATGGTCGGTGCCGCATTGCTGACGGCGTACAAAAACGCCGGCGGGAAGATCGACCTGAGCCGCGCCCTGCGCGAGATGTTCCGCCGCGGCAAGGGCGTGTCGGGCGGCGCGTGCGGCTTCTGGGGCGCGTGCGGAGCTGCCGTCAGCGCCGGCATCTTCGTCTCGATCGTGACGATGGCGTCGCCGCTGGCCGTTGAACCGTGGGGTCTGGCCAATCTGGCAACGGCCCGCGCCCTCGAACGCATCGGCGCCCTCGGCGGGCCGCGGTGCTGCAAGCGCAACTCCTACACCGCCGTCCTCGCCGCCGTCGAGTTCGCGAAAGAAAAACTCGGCGTCGTCATGGAAACGACACCCGTCATCTGCACCCGCTCGGCGAAAAACAGCGAGTGCATCGGCAAGCGCTGCCCGTACAACGCGCACTTTGAGGGCAGAAAATAAATACTCAGCATACAATACAATACACCGCTGTGCGGGAAACATTTCCCGCACAGCGGTGTTTTTCATTGCGAATGTTTCTTTCAGTGTGTCACTGCCGTGCTAGATCGTCTGACGGCGGGCGCGTTCCTTCTCGGCGGCCTCGTCCTCAGCGGGATACCACATCGGCGAGACGAGCTTGACGCAGCACTTTTCGCCTTCGGCGAAGCGGACGCGGTGAGGCGTCTGCACCTTGAGCATCTGCGAGCCGACGGGGATCAGGTACTCGGTGCGGTCGGTGAGGAAGATGCGCTTGGCGACGTGGGTGACGTAGCCGTCCTCGCCGCCGGTCAGCTCGATGGCGTTGGGGCGGGTGGCGACGACCATCTTGTCGGCCGCCTCGGGCGGGATGGTCAGATCGATGGCTTGCTCGGCGTCGCCTTCAGCGAACACCTTGCCGTCGCGCACGTTGACGTTGATGAACGTGCTCTCGCCGAGGAAGCTGTGCACGAAGCGGTTGACGGGCTTGTTGTACAGGTTCTCGGGCGTGTCGATCTGCATGATCTTGCCCATGTCGCAGACCATCATGCGGTCGGAGATGGCCATGGCCTCGGACTGGTCGTGCGTGACGAAGATGATCGTGAAGTTGAACTTGTTCTGCAGCTCCTTGATCTCGAAGCGCATCGACTCGCGCAGCTTGGGATCGAGGTTGGACAGAGGCTCGTCGAGCAGCATGACCTTGGGCTGGGTGACGATGGCGCGGGCCAGAGCGATGCGCTGCTGCTGGCCGCCGGAGAGGTCGCCGGGATAGACTTTCTCAAGGCCGGTGAGGCTGGTATGTTTGAGGGCTTCTGCCACCTTCTTGTTCACGTCCGTCTTGTTCATGCCCTGGATGCGCAGCGGGAACGCGACGTTCTCGAAGACGTTCATGTGGGGCCACACGGCGAAGGCCTGGAAGACCATGCCGAGGCCGCGCTCCTCGGGCGGGACGTAGAGGTTCTGGCTCTTGACCGACACGGGGCGGCCGCACAGTTCGATCTCGCCCTCGCTGAGGTCTTCAAAGCCGGCGATCATGCGCAGCGTTGTCGATTTGCCGCAGCCGGAGGGGCCGAGGAACGAGAAGCACTCGCCCTCGTGCACGCTCAGGTTGAAATTGTCAACGGCGACGATGTCGCCCAGCGTCTTGGTCGTGAAGCGTTTGGTTACGTTGCGGAGTACGACTTGATCCATAACGCTAGACCCCCTTCCTGTCCTTGGTGATGTACTTGACGATGGTGTCGCAGATGAAGATCAGCACGATGGCGACGGAGCCAAGCGCGGCGGCTTCCGACATACTGCCGGCGTCCTGCATGGCGTAGATCTGCACGCCCAGCGTGCGGGTATAGGGGCCGTAGAGCAGGATCGACGTGGTGACTTCGCGCATGGCGGGGAGGAAGATGAGGAAGAAGCCGGCGACCATGGCGGGACGGATGAGCGGCAGCGTGATGTCCTTGAGGCTCTCGGTGTGCGAGGCGCCGCAGGTGCGGGCGGCCTCTTCAAGCGACGAGTGCACCTGGAGCAGCGCGGCTGACGAGCTCTTCATCGAGAAGGACAGATAGCGCGCCAGGTAGGCCACGATGATGATCCAGATCGTGTTGTACAGCGACACGCCGAGGCTTCCCGACCAGGCCAGGATGACGCCGACGGCGAGAACGGTGCCGGGGATCGAGTAGGGCAGCACGGAGAGGATCTCGAGCAGGCCCTTTCCCTTGGGACGGATCTTCTGGACGACGTAGGCGATCAGCGTGCCCAGCGACATGCAGACGACGCCGGCGACGACGGACGCGAACATCGAGTTCTTGATCGAGTCGAACGTGCCCGACGACTTGAAGACGCTGATGTAGTTGGCCAGCGTGAAGTTGGAAGGCACGAGCGCGTTGCCGTAGCCGTTGACGAGGGCCACGAGGAAGATCATGACCAGCGGCACGACGACGATCAGCAGCAGCGTCACGATCGACAGCACCAGCAGCGGCAGCTTGGAAGCGCGCAGCTTGATGAGCGTGGGTCTCATGCTCTTGCCCTTGATGATGTCGTAGCTGCCGGAGCTGAGCACGTGCTTCTGTACGATCAGCGCCAGCGACACGACCACGACCAGCATGATCGACAGCGCCGCGCCTTGTCTGATGCCCTCGAAGCTGCCCTCCGCGCTTTGGATGGCGTCAAAGATTCGCGTCGGCAGCGTGAAGATGCCCTGCGAGAAGCCGAGGATCGACGGCACGCCGAAGTGCGCCAGCGAGGTGATGAGGATCAGCAGCGCGCCGGCGGAGATGGCGGGCAGGACCAGCGGCAGCGTGATCTTGCGGATGACGGTCATCTGCTTGGCGCCGGCGATGCGCGCGCACTCCTCAAGCGTCGGGTCCATGCGCTCAAGGGCGCTGACCACCTGCATGAAGACGAAGGGGAAGTAGTACGAGATCTCGACGAAGACGATGCCCCAGACGCTGTTGATGTTGAGGATGAAGCCGAACGTCGGGCGCAGCCACTTGTTGAGGTAGCCGGCGCGGCCGCCGAGCAGCAGCTTCCAGGCCATGGCGCCGAGGAAGGGCGGGAACATGTAGGGGATGCTGAACAGCGCGCGCATCAGTCCCTTGGCGGGAATGTCGCTGCGGCCCAGCAGCCAGGCGTAGAACACGCCCATGATCGTGCCGAACACGGTGACGAAGAACGCGATCTTGACCGTGTTCCACATCGCGCCGAGGTTCTTGGGGTCGAGCAGCTGCGTCTTGAACAGCTCGGGGTTGAACTGCCCCTGATAGAAGAACGCGTGGTACACGATCATGAAGACGGGGATGACGACGATGATCAGCAGCAGCACGAAGCTGAGGATGGTCAGCGCGCCGTCGAGACTGACGCGGCGGCCTTCGAGAGCCGCAAGGTCCTTCTGTTTGCCGAAGCCGATGCTCATGCTGTCTGCGCCTCCTTCTTAGCGGGATAGTAGCGGGGATTGACGAGCTTCACGCCGGTCACTTCGCCCGCCTTGACCGTGCCGCGCTGCATCGCGTCGAGAGCCGACTGCTGCACGCGCAGCTCGCGCGTGCCGAGCGTGACACGGTAGTCGTACTCGCTGCCGAGGAACGTGCAGCGGTTGACCTTGACCTTGATCGGCGACTCGGGATCGAAGACGATGTCGTTGGGACGCACGCCAAGCTCCACGCCCGCTGCGAGGTCAAGCCCCGCGGGCAGCTCTTCCGGCCAGGGGATGACGCCGTCGCCGACATCCAGTCCGATACCGCCGTCCTTGGCGACGACGGGGATGAAGTTGGAAACGCCGATGAATTCGAACGTGAAGCGGTTGGCAGGACGCAGGATGATGTCCTCGTCCGTGCCCAGCTGGCACAGCGTGCCGTCCTGCTCCATGATCGCCATCTTGTCGCAGAGCTGGAGCGCCGACTGCTGATCGTGCGTGATGTAGAAGATCGTCGTGCCCAGATTGCGCTGGATCTCGCGGATCTCGAGCAGCATCTGCTCGCGCAGCTTGGCGTCGAGGTTGGTGATCGGCTCGTCCATGACGATGACTTCGCCGTCGCCGACGAGGGCGCGGGCAATGGCGACGCGCTGCTGCTGGCCGCCCGAAAGCTGGCTGGGCAGGTGGTTGGCGTATTCGACCATCTTCACCTGCTCAAGCGCGTGATGGGCGCGCTTGAACGCTTCGTCCTTGGGAACGTGGCGCTTCTTGAGCGGATAGAGGACGTTCTCGGCCACGGTCATATGCGGCCACACGGCGTAGTCCTGGAAGACGATGCCGATGTTGCGGCGCTCGACGGGCACGTTGATGCGCTTTTCCGCGCTGAACAGGCAGGTGTCGCCTACCCAGATCTCTCCAGTGTCCGGCTTGTTCAGCCCCAGCAGGCAGCGGACCAGCGTGGTCTTGCCGCAGCCGGAAGGTCCGACCAGGCAGAGGATCTGGCCGTCTTCCACTTCGAGGCTGAAGTTCTTGAGGATCACGTTCTTGCCGTAACTGAAGGAGATGTCCTTAAATACGATCTTACCCATTTAAAGGCCTCCTGACTTCTTTTACACTCTTGCGGCCGCTTCGCGAAGCGCAAAATACAGAAAGGGGGAACAGCGCGAGACTGTCCCCCCTTGTTCATCTGCGGGTCACAAATCGCCGCGATACGGTATTCGTCTGTTCTTTAGCGGAAGATCTTGTCGAAGGCAGCCTTGCTCTCGGCTTCCTTCTCGACGACGTCCTTCATATCGCTGGCCATGGCCTTGGCGGCGATGGCGGCAACGTCGGCCTTCTGCTGGATGCCCGCGCGGACGGAAAGCAGATTCTGGGCGACGATGATCTCCTGGCCTTCCTTGGAGAGGATGAAGTCATAGAGCAGCTTGCCGTTCTCCATGTTCTTGGCGTTCTTGACGAGGCCGATGGGGCTGAAGATCGAAACGGTCTCCTCAGGATAGACGAACTCGATGGGCGAGCCCTTCTCCTTGATGTTCTCGGTGACGTAGTCGAGGCAGACGCCAACGTCGTACTCGCCGGCCGCGATCTCGTTGTGCGTGGCGGTGGTGCCGCTGGCCATCTTGCAGCCGTTGGCCTTGAGGCCCTCGAAGAAGGTGACGCCGTACTTGGGGTTGGCCATCATGGCGTTTCTCCAGTACTTGGTCGTGCCGGCCGTGTTCGGGTCGGTCATGACGAGCGCGTCCTTCCACTTGGACGAAAGCAGGTCGTTCCAGGTCTTGGGGATATCGTCACCCTTGACGTTCTGGGTGTTGTAGGCAATGCCCATGTTCATCATACGGGCGCCGGTGTAGTATCCCTCAGCATCGACGAACGCCTTGTCGATGAACTCGGTC
>JAEEUD010000145.1 GCA_016286835.1 Pyramidobacter sp.
AACACAACGTCATCCACAAACTGCGACTTTACCCAGCCGACGATATCGCCGCCGTTATCGTCGACCATTGTGACTTTTGTCCACTGTTCACCGTCATTTTCGGCGGTATCCATTTTTGTCACAACATTAGGCCACGAAAGACTTGCAAGCTCGCGTGACTGGTCCGAAAGCTCGGCGCGCAAACTTACGTTTGTGCCGGTGACACACACATCGCCAGTGTCAACATTCCACACAAGCACATAATCGCCGCTCATCCAGCCGTCAAAGCCGCGCTTTGTCCTGACGCGGACCCAGTCGATGTCGGTGCCCAGAACTTCCACCACTTCTGGTTTTGAGACGCGGCCTAGCACACGAGCTTTAGTCGTATGCCCGGCACGCACGTTCACGTTGACGCCCATCACCTGTCCCACAAGCCGCTCTGCCCGAGCCAGGGCACTCAGGCTCAGGCACACGGAAAGCACCACTATCATTTTGCAGCAACGTTTAATCATTGTCATAACACCCTTTCAGAAATAATCTTTAGGCGATATCATGCATTACAGCACTGTCTCAGGCATTGCAGCCCAAAGTGCGGCAAAAACAGCTTTTATGCGACGTTCCGCAAAAGCGCTTCAATCTGAGATTGATAACCGGCAGGGCCTTGAAAAAGCAGGAGTTGCGGTATCAATCGCTTGGAGTGACGTCGCTTGGGGCTTCGGCTGATTCGGCGTAATTCGCTACCTGCATAGGTATGTGTTCGGAAATTGGGGACGTTCCCCCCTTGCGGCTTCGAGAACACTTTCCCAGAAAGCCGCGTTATTTGTACGGTCTATTGGTTACTTCTTGCCGCGGATCAGCAGCACGCTCACGTCGTTGACGTTCGTGCCGGTCGGGCCGGTGATGATCAGGCCGTCAACTTTTTTCAGCGCGTTGTAGGCGTCGTTGTCCTTCAGCACGTCATAGATCTGCACGCCCTGCTCACGCAGGCGAGCGGCGGTGGTTCCGTCCACCCAGCCGCCGGCCGCGTCGGTGGGACCGTCCGTGCCGTCGCTGCCGAGCGAGAACACGGCCACATTCTCCATGCCGTCGATGCCGGCCGCCGCCGAAAGCGCCAGTTCCTGATTGCGGCCGCCCTTGCCCTTGCCGGTGAGGTGCACGACGGTCTCGCCGCCGGCGATGAAGGCCAGGTCTTTGCCGTCGTTCACATGGAACTGGGCGATATTGGCGAGGAATGTGCCCGCATCGCGCGCTTCGCAGCTGAGGTTGGCGGTCAGCACGAAAGGCTCATAGCCCATCGCCAGCGCCTGTCCGGCCGCGACGCTGCACAGCTGCCGCACGCTGCCGGTGATGTCCGTCGTCACGTTGTAAAGGTACTTCGGCGTCTCCTGCTCGAGCAGCGCCGCCATTTCGTCGTCGATGACGATGCCGTACTTGGCGATGACAGCTTTGGCCTGCTCGCATGTGCTGCTGTCCGGATAAGCGGGACCGGAAGCGATCATGTCGAGCGGGTCGCCGATGATGTCGCTGAGCACGATCGCGCGCACCTTCGCCGGCTCGCACAGCTTGGCGAAACGTCCGCCCTTGACGGCTGAAAAACGCTTGCGCACCGTGTTCATCTCGACGATGTCGGCGCCGCAGGCCAGCAGCTGCTTGGTCAGCGAATCAAGCGCCTCTTTGGAGATCAGCGGCTTTTCAAACAGCGCCGAACCGCCGCCGGAGATCAGAAACAGCACCGTGTCGTCCAGGCCCAGCCCGGATACGGCAGCGATCGCCTCTTCGGTAGCGCGGAACGAGTTCTCGTCGGGCACGGGATGTCCGGCCTCGAAAATCTTCAAATTCGCCAGTTCGCCCTGGCTGTGACCGTACTTGGTGATCACGACGCCGTTTGTGATGCGGCTCCCGAGCTGCGAGACGGCGGCATGCGCCATCTGCCAGGCGGCCTTGCCGACGGCAACGAGGACAAGTTTGCCCGAACCGAAGTCCGAGCCTGCGAGCGCTTTTTTGACCGCGGTATCAGGAAGGGCGGCGCAAAGCGCCGCCCTCATGATGCGATCAGAATCGCTGCGTAAATTCATTTCAGCTTACAGCACCATCGTCAGGCCGTACAGGATCGCGGCGATGACGAGGCCCATGACGGCGGTCATACCCGTCTGGCACTTGTACGCCTCACTGGGCTTCATGTCGGAGAACTGCGACACGACCCAGAAGTAGGAGTCGTTGGCGTGCGAGGCGACCATGGAGCCGGCGCCGATAGCCATGACGACGAGGACCTTCTGAAGCGGCGAGACGAAGCCCATGGTCTCCATAAGCGGAGCCATCATGCTCGCGGTGGTGATCATGGCGACCGTGGAGGCGCCCATGGCGAGCTTCAGGACCATCGAGACGGCGAAGGGCAGAAGGATGCCCAGGCTGGTGCCGAACAGGCCCTTGGCAGCGTCGGCGATGGGAAGGAGCTTAAGGATAGCGCCGAACGATCCGCCGGCACCGGTGATGACGAGGATGGCGGCCGAGTCGGTGACGCCCTCGGTGATCCAGGCCAGCGTGTTCTTCTTCTCGGAAGCGGGGATCAGCATCATCGACAGGAAGACGCCGAGAAGCAGAGCGATGACAGGATTACCGAAGAAGGTGATGAGCATACGGGCCGTGCCGTCACCAAGCGGACGGGTGGGGAAATTGGCCACGGAAGCCAGAGCGATGAGGACGATGGGCAGAAGGAGCGGAGCGAAGCTGGCAGCGGCGCCGGGCAGCTTGCCGTATTTCTTCTCAAGCTCTTCCATCGTGAACTCGGAGTTCGCGGGGATCTGCACCGTGCTGGCGACCTTCTTGGCGTAAAGGATGGCGACGAGGACGGCGGGGATCGACAGGACCAGACCGACGAGGATCGTCAGGCCGAGGTCGGCGTTCAGCGTGCCGGCCATGGCGATGGGGCCGGGCGTCGGAGGAACAAGGCAGTGCGTGGCGTACAGACCGCCAGACAGAGCCGTGCCCATGACGGCCAGCGACGTGTTGCTCTGCTGAGCAAGAGCGCGGTTGATGGGCGAAAGGACGACGAAGCCCGAGTCGCAGAAGACGGGGATACCGGTGATGTAGCCCATCGCGCCGATGGCGACGACGCTGTTCTTCTGGCCGACGATGCCGAGGATCGTGTTGGCCATCGTCAGGGCCGCGCCTGTCTTCTCAAGGATCTTGCCGATGATCGTACCGCAGAGAATGACGATACCGATGCTCGTCAGGATGCCGCCGAAGCCGCTCTTGACCGTATCGACGACCTTGCCGGGCTCAACGCCCCAGATCAGGCCGACGGCGATCGAGATCACCGTCATGACGATGAACGGGTGCTGGTGGAACTTGGAGATGGCGATGACCATCACAAGGACCGACACAAAAATCAGACCAAACAGATATGCCGCATTAACTTCCATGGTACTGCCTCCTAAGGAACTTTTTTCAGCCGGACACAGCCCGACTGGTAAACCCAATTAGGAATTATCAATTAGTAATTAATAATTAAAACCGCTGATTACTGACGTTTGCTTTTTTAGAGAACTTCTCTGCGTCGGTGCCCGCGAGGTTGATTTAAAGGCCGAGCCCGTCCACAAACTGGTCTTGAAATGGGAAGCTCACCGCACCACAAAAACGGTTTTCAATTACTAATTACTAATTATCAATTACTCATTAAACCAGATGCTGTCGCCGACGGCCATGTGGCAGCTGCGCACGCTCTCATCGCTGTGGATGCAGCTTTCTGCCTTCTCGCCAGAACAGTGGCTGAGGCCGAGGATCTTCAGCCCCATGGAACGAAGGCTCGCCACGGTCTCGCGCACGCGCGCTTCGTCGGCCTCGACCAGGTGTGTACCGCCGAAGACGGCGTACACGGGGCGGTTCAAACGCTCATGCACCGTCTCGATCATGTTCAGGATTCCCGGGTGCGAGCAGCCGACCTGCACGACCAGGCCGTCCTTTGTGTCCAGTGCCAGGCAGATCTCGTCGCCGAAATCGTCGCGGACCATGCCCTTTTCCGTCCTGCGCACGAAGCGCTCGGGGATCGTCTCAAAGCTGTGCCGGCGCGGGAAATTCCCCACCAGCCAGACCCCCGCGTCAAGCTCGGCGACATCGGAGCACTCGCAATGGGATACGCCGCCCAGCATCAGGAAATCTTCGTCGAAACCGCACGAAAGATCGGTGTATTTCAGCCCGTCAAAAGCGTACTTCGGCTCGAAAAAGCGCGGCCCCGTCCACAGCATGCTGCCGCCCTCGCCCGATTCGATCAGATCGCGGAAGCCCGCAGCGTGGTCATAATGGCTGTGACTGAGGATCACCGCGTCGATCCGCTTGACGTTCAGCCCCAGACGGCGCGCGTTCGCCCACGTGTGCGCTCCCTGCCCGCAGTCGAACAGGAATCGCTTGCTGCCGCGTTCGATCAGCACGGACAAGCCGTGTTCGTTCACGAGCGCTTTATTTTCCGAAGGGAGATTATCCATCAGCGTGGTGATTTTCAACGTTGCCGCCTCTTTTCCGGTAATTATGATCGCGCCAGTTTTTCTCTGACGCAGTAAATTATACACCTTCTTTTCCAAATTTTAAAGTTGTAATTTGTCATGAAAATTTTTAAAACAACTCACTAAATGAGTATCAAATTCACCAAAACGGTGCGACGCGTAGTTCTGGCAGCATAAAGAGAAAACGAACTCCCGGCACAACGCTCCGGGAGCTCGTTCAGCTCATCATATTCAGTTCGAAAACATGTTCCGGTCAGTCAAAATCCGGCTCAGGTCCTTTGCCGTGCGGCAGTCCCCAGTCAGCGCAGACGCCGCGCGTGAAGAGCAGATGCACGCAGGGCACGCCCCGTTCCAGAAAGTCGCCGATCAGTCCGCGGTTCCACGAAGCCGGCGGCACGGGATACGACGGCATGATCAGTCCGTGCGGCAGTTTCACCGAGCGTTCGATATCGCGTCCCATGCTCAGCCACGAGCCGCCGCAGCTGACGAACGCCTTCAATTCACGGCTGGCAAAAAGCGCCTGTCTGGCGGCCATTGAAGCGCGGTGCCCCTCCGGGACCAGGCACGTTTCCGAGCGCTCCCCCATCAGACGGCGCACCACAGGCAGCGCGTCCTCCTCGAGCAGATTTTTGCGGATGCGGTCATCGATCCCGCCCGGCGTGAGCAGGTCGATCTTCGCGTCGAGCAGCCCGGCGGATCGCAGCGCATCGAGCATGACGGGAAAGGTGAATTCCGGCAAATTGCCGCCGTACTGCGACGAGCCGTAGGAAAGCGAA
>JAEEUD010000146.1 GCA_016286835.1 Pyramidobacter sp.
ATCTGCCGGCGATCGTCGTCGTTCACGGCGGTCCTGAGACGCGCGACACGTGGGGCTATGACACGGAGGCGCAACTGCTGGCCAACCGCGGCATGGCCGTGCTTCAAGTCAACTACCGCGTCTCGACCGGCTACGGCAAGGCGTTCTGGAAAGCCGGCTTCAAACAGTGGGGACTGAAACAGCAAGACGACATCACCGACGGCGTAAAATGGCTGATCGATCAGGGTATCGCCGATCCCAAGCGGTTCGCCATCTACGGCGGCAGCTACGGCGGCTACGCGACGCTGATGGGACTGATCAAGACGCCCGAGCTGTACTGCTGCGGTGTTGATTACGTAGGCGTCAGCAACCTGTTCACGCTGTTCAAATCGATCCCCGAATACTGGAAGCCGCTCCTCGACCAGATGTACGAGACGATCGGCCATCCGGTGAAGGACAAGGAGCAATTCGAGGCCACCTCGCCCACGTTACACGCCAACAAGATCACCGCTCCTCTGTTCATCGCCCAGGGCGCCAACGATCCGCGCGTGGTCAAGGCACAGTCGGACGCGATGGTCGAGGCTATGCGCGCCCGCGGGGTCGAAGTTCAGTACATGGTGAAGGACAACGAAGGCCACGGTTTCCACAACGAGGAAAACCGCTTCGATTTCTACCATGCCATGGACGCGTTTTTGACCGAGCACCTCGGGCTGAAACGGTAAAGTGCGGCGGGACCGTCTCTCAAGCACGAAAGGCGGCCCCGCCTTTATTTCGGAGATAAAAATGCCGAACATCATTCAAATCGACGACATCACCGCTCCGGAGCTGGACGTTTTCGCGCGGCTGACGGAAGCGCGCCTGCGCAGTCACGAAAAGTTGTTCGTCGCTGAGAGCGTGACCGTGATCGAACACGCCCTGAATGCCGGATACGAGCCCGTCTCGTTCCTGATGGAGCGCCGCTGCGCGGAAGGCAAGGCGCGCGCACTGCTTGAACGCTGTCCGACCGTTACGGTCTACACGGCGGAACGCGCCGTACTGGAAAAGCTGACCGGCTATGCGCTGACACGCAGCGTGCTCTGCGCCATGCGGCGCAAAGCGCTTCCCGATGCGTTTTCGATCTGCGAACGAGCGCACATGCTCTGCGTGCTGGAAAGCATCACCGACAGCACCAACGTCGGCGCGATCTTCCGTTCCGCCGCTGCATTAGGCGTCGAGGCTGTCCTCCTTTCGCCCGACTGCTGCGATCCCCTCTGCCGCCGCTCGATCCGCGTGTCGATGGGAACGGTGTTTCAGGTTCCCTGGGCGTATCTTACCGACTGGCCGGACGCAGCCGGCCGTTTTCATGAGCTCGGCTTTCAGCTTGCCGCCCTCGCGTTGAACGAACGCGCTATGAGCATCGATGATCCGTCACTGCGCCGGATCGATAAACTGGCCGTCGTCCTCGGCTCCGAGGGACCGGGGCTTCGGCCGGAAACGATCGCCCAATGCGACCACGTCGTGATGATCCCCATGCACAACGGCGTCGATTCGCTCAACGTCGCCGCCGCAAGTGCCGTTGCGTTCTGGCAGCTGCGGCGCCCATCTGTGGACGACCGGCTGGACAGCTGACCAGAACAAACAGTTTCTTCATAAAAAGCACCCATTTTTTCACACGTAAAGATTTTCCTTATAATTTCCATGAAAAACGCCTGGCTCTCTTTTCATGCCAGGCATTTTATGTTATTCTGAATCATTATACAGAGATGTTTTACTGCGTAACTATCAAGGAGGAGATTCCAATGATTTTCGGACTGTTGAAGGACATCAAGAACGGCGAGTACCGCACCATCGCAACGCCCGGCGAGATCGCCACGATCGTCGCTGACGGGCACACTGCCCTGGTCCAGAAAGGCGCGGGCGAACGCTGCGGCTTTTCCGACGAAGCCTATGAAAAAGCCGGCGCGGAGCTCGTCGGCACAATGGAAGAGATCTACGCCCGGGCAGAATTCGTCACGAAAGTGAAAGAGTTTGAACCGTGCGAGTACGATCTGATCCGCGAGAACCAGATCGTTTTCACCTGCATCCATCCCGCCGCGCACCCTGCCGAAGTGGACGCGCTTCTGAAGAGCAAGTGCATCGCCTTCACGGCGGAAGACAGTCACCGCTACGGCTCGCCCAACTGCGAAGCCGCCGGTAAACAGGGCGCACTGTTCGGCCTTGAGTCAATGCTGTCAACCAACGGCGGCAAGGGAAAGTTTGTCGGCGGTCTCGCTGGCGCTCCCGGCATGAACGTCGTCATCCTCGGCGGCGGCATTGTCGGCAAGAGCGCGCTCCAGGTGCTCCACGCCCTCGGCGCGCACTGCACCGTGTTCGACATCAACATCGGCACGCTGCGCACGCTGCAGATGCAGTACGGCGACAGCATCGACACCGCGCTTTCGACGCGCCAGAACATCGCCAAAGTGCTGCCGCAGACCGATATGATCCTCAACTGCGTGAAGTGGCCCAAGGGCTGCAAGGAATACCTCGTCACTCGTGAAATGCTGCGTCTCATGGAAAAAGGTTCCGTCCTCGTTGACATCAGCAACGACGACCAGGGCGCGATCGAGACCTTCCACGAGACGACGCACGAGAATCCGCGCTACATCGAAGAAGGCATCGTCCATTTCTGCGTCAGCAACATCCCCGGTGCGATCGCCCAGTCAACGTCGATCTCCTACGCCGCCTCGGTGATCGGACACTTCCGCAGCATCCTCAACAACGGCGTGGCCGAGGCCTGCGTTCGCGACGGTTTCCTGCGCCGTTCCCTGACGTGTTACAAGGGCCTGCTCACCCACGAGGAAACAAGCGCGCTCCAGAACAAACCGTGGATCCGTCCCGAGGACGTGCTCGGCATCGCCGATCGCGAGCTTGATCCCGCACCTCATGCAACGGTGACGCGCTCGAACAATTTTTACAAGAAATAAGGTTTAGTTCCCCCAATATCAGAGTATAGGAGGAGTTTTTATGGAGAACATGGGATTCATTTCAATCGTTCCTTCGCTTTTGGCCGTTGTGCTGTGCTTCGTCACACGCAACACCGTCGTCTCGCTGATGGTAGCCTGCGCCGTGGGCACGCTCCTTGCCGGTCAGGGGCTGATGGGCCTGCCCACGCTGCTGAAAAAGAGCATGGGCACCACGGGCTTCGCCTGGGTGATGATGCTGAACGTGTTCATCAGCATCCTCGTTGCCTACTTCCAGAAGTCCGGCGCCATTCAGGGATTCTCACAGAAAGTGCATGACTGCAAGCTCAGCCGCAAGGGCGTCCAGCTCATCTCGTGGCTGCTCGGCATCTTCGTGTACTTCAGCGATTCGTTCTCGCCGCTGTTTGTCGGCACCGTCATGCGCCGCATCTCCGACAATGCCAAAGTCAGCCGTGAAAAGCTTTCCTACATCGCCGACTCCACCTCCGCGCCCGTGTCCGTGCTCGTGCCGATCACCGGCTGGGCGGCCTACCTCAGCGGACTGGCCGTCGGCGTGGGCTGCATTGCCAATCAGGAGCAGGCTATGAGCCTGTTCGTTCACGCCATTCCCTTCAACTTCTACGCGCTGTTTGCCGTCTTCTTCGTCTTCCTGATCGGCAGCGGCATCGTCAAGGACTTCGGACCGATGAAGGTAGCCGAAACCCGTGCCATCAACGAAGGCAAAGTCCTGCGCGACGGCGCCGAGCCCGTCATCGGCAAAGAACTGACCGAGATGGACAAGCACGAGAAAATCAAGACGCGCGTCTTCCTCAACTTCATCCTGCCCGTCATGATGATCGTCGGCATCGCCGTCGGCACTTACATCACAATGCGTTCGGCCAAGACCATGGAAGCTTTCCTCGCCGTCGTGCTGTTCATGACCGTCAGCCTGTGGCTCCAGGGCATCCCCCTGAAAGAAGTCATCAACGCCGCCACCGACGGCGTGAAGGGCGCCGTACCGGTCGTCATGCTGCTGGCCCTCGCCTACTCCGTCAACTCGCTGAGCAAGACCATGGGAACGGCCAACTACATCGTTTCGCTGGCGCAGCAGTTCCTCTCGCCCCATCTTCTGCCCTTCGTGATTTTCGTGCTTTCCGCGATCATGGCCTTTGCCACCGGCACCTCATGGGGCACCTTCGCCATTTGCATGCCCATCGCCCTGCCGCTCGCCTTCAATTATACGAACGGCCAGCTCACCCCGCTCGTCATGGCCTGCTTCGCGGCCGTTGCCGGCGGCGGCGTGTTCGGCGACCACTGCTCGCCCCTGTCCGATACCACCGTGCTGAGCTCCGCAGGCGCCGCGGCCGACCACATCGACCACGTCAAGACCCAGCTGCCCTACGCGCTGGTGTGCGCAGCAGTGGCCTCGGTCGCGTATCTGATCGTGGGATTCACGATGGTATAGTTTTTTCACTGATACTCTTTCGCGATTGAAAAGCTTCATCGCAAGGTCGCGTCAAAAGCGGGCACGACAATCGGCGCGCTGTAAGATGGCAGAAAGACTGAGCCGTTTTAATGAAAATAGTTTGACATAGCAAAACCAGGCGGTTTCCGATTTTTGACGGAAGCCGCCTGGTTTTTTGTCAGCATTTAGACGTTCTCTCGCGACGTCATCATGTAAAAAAGCTCTCCATCATGAACAAACAACTGGACTGTTCCTTTTGCTCGTATGCGAAAACAACGCTCTGTCACCGGGCTTAATTTCTTTTGATTGAAAGATTGAGCGAAGCCTTCCCGCTCTTCGATACTTTGAGCACTCTAAAGCCAACCTGTTTTCCGCCAGGGATTCTTCTGCCCCATTCTGATTTGAAAGGCTCTTTGGGATGGATCCAGCCGGTAAAGGCATCCCCCTTCCAAACGGTATTACCGGACACAGCGTAGTAAAAATAGTAATCGTCGGGGTCAAACTCGAAAGGCTTGATTACTTTTGTCTCCAAATAGTCAAGTTTCCACCAACCCTTTGTTGAGACATCGTTAGAGTGGCCTTCCCGTGCAAAGGCAATATAGACTGACCTGCCTGTCAGGTTTACAAACTTGAACTCCACAGTTTTCGCTTCAGCACAGTGCACACAGTTTATAACAGTCACAACACAAACCAATAACACAGCAAAAAGCTTCTGTTTCAAATACTTCATAACAAAAACCCCTTTGAAATAACATGAATATCTGCCCGCACAGCGCGCAGTCTGTTCGCTCCTGAACATTTAACGGCAAAAGGTTGACCGTCCATCCTGGCCATGACGGATAATAGTCCCCTACGCAAT
>JAEEUD010000147.1 GCA_016286835.1 Pyramidobacter sp.
TCAACGTCTTCGCCCACGCGCCGCTGGCCGACCGCGTGGCACGCGCCGTGAAGGAGTACGGCCTGCCCGAAGCCGGTGCGGAAAAGACCGTCGAGCGCAACGACAAGATCCGCGCCAAGCACTATCAGTACTACGCCGGCGCCAAATGGGGCGAAGCCCGTCACTATCACCTCACCGTCAACTCCAGTGCCTTCGGCGTCGAAGCCGTCGCCCGGTCCATCGTCGGCGCGGCCAAGGCCTTTGCCTAGCCATCTGAGACATTTCAAACGCTTCAAACGCTCGAGGCATTCGTTGCATTTGAAGCGTTTGTTTTGATCAGGGACGCAGAAGAATAGGAGTTTTAATGAAACACTATCTGAACGGACTGAAATTCGGGCTTCTGCTGCAATTTGCCGTCGGCCCCGTGTGCCTGCTCGTCTTCAACACGGCGCAGAACGGCGGGCTGGCGCCGTCGCTCACGCTCGTCAGTGCGGTCGCGCTCGTTGACGCCTTCTACATCTTTCTGGCCGCCGCCGGAGTCAGCCGTCTGCTAGAAAAGCCGGGCGCCGGACGCGCGCTGAAAATCCTCAGCGCCGTCGTCCTCGAGCTCTTTGGACTGAATATCGCCCTGAGCGTCTTCGGGCGCGGATTTATCCCCGGCTTCACGGTGACGGCCAATGTCAGAAGCGTTTTCGTCCAGGGACTCATCCTGACGCTGTCGAATCCGCTGACGATCGTCTTTTGGGGCGGCGTCCTCACCGCCGAGATGGCGGAGAAACAGTATGGCAGAAGAGATTTTCTCGTCTTCGCCGCCGGGCTCGTCTCGGCCACCGCGTTCTTCCTGAGCGGCGTCGCCGCGCTCGGGACGGCGCTGTCGGAGTTCATCCCGCCGCGTGCCGCCGACGTCCTCAACGTCGCCGTCGGCGCCGCAGTCGCGTTCTTTGGCGTGCGCATCCTCCTGAAATAGATGGCTCTTTCATGCCGCATAATAAAAAAGGGAGCGGAAGGCCCAAACAGGCTTTCCGCTCCCTTTTTGCGTTACATTCCGCGGTTCAGACAAGATCTGTTACGGCAGGATGCCGGCGGGCATCTGCATCGTGACACCGGGTCCGATCGGCAGGCCGGCGTAGGCCCAGATGATGAAGAACGTCACCCAGATGATCTGCAGAGCGACAAAGTACGGCACGAGGTTGGAGAGCATGATGCCGATGTGCGCGTCCTTGTTGTACTTGGCCTGAACGACGCTGAGCATCATCCAGACGTAGGCCGAAAGCGGCGAGATGCAGTTGGACGGCGAGTCGCCGAGGCGGTAAAGCAGCTGCGTGAAGCCGGGGTGGTAGCCCATCAGCATGAACATGGGAACGAACAGCGGGGCAAGGATGGCCCACTTGGCCGCGCTGGAGCTGATGAGGATGTTGATGCAGCCGGCGACGAAGATGAAGCACACGCACATGGGGATGCCCGTGAAGCCGATGCCCTTGAGGAAGTTCGCGCCCTCGATGGCAAGGATCGTGCCCAGCTTCGTCCAGTTGAACAGCCCCTGGAACTGGCCTGTGAAGAAGCACAGCACGACGAACGAGCCGACAGCGGCCGTCTGGCGTACCATGGCCTTGTTGATGTCAGCCGACGACTTGAACGTGCCGACCGTGTAGCCGTAGAGGATGCCGGGGACGGCGAAGAAGAAGAACAGGATCGGGATCAGGCCGTTGAGGAACGCCGAGCCGATGAACTTGCGCGCGCCCGACTTGGTCAGGCCGAGCGGGCCCCAGAAGTACAGGACCAGGATGACGGCGATGAACACCAGCGAGCCGAGGCCGGCGCGCTTGAGGCCGAGCTTCTGCTCCGGCGTGAGGTCCTGAACGCCCGACGTGTCGGCGTCGCCCTCGTACTTGCCGAGGCGGGGCTCAACGATATGGTTCGACACCCAGCCGATGACCAGCGCGCAGAGGATCGTCGAAGCCATCATGAAGTACCAGTTGCAGGTCACGTCGACGTGGAACGTCGATTCGGCGCCGAGGAAGCCCTTGATGGCATCGTTCGTCAGCCCCGCGACGAGCGAGTCGGTGCCGGCGATCAGCATGTTGGCGGTGAATCCGGCCGAGCAGCCCGCATACGACGCGATCATACCGGCGATGGGGTTCTTGCCCACGCCGAGGAAGGCGACGGCGGCCAGCGGCGGCACGACGACGTAGGCCGTGTTGGAGGCGATGTTGCCCATGACGCCGATAAAGCCGACGACGTAGGCCATCAGCGACGGAGGCACGTTGCGCAGGTACTTCTGGATCAGCGCCATGAGCAGGCCCGATTCGTCGCAGAGACCGATCGTCAGCGTCATGCACATGACCAGGCCCATGGGGGCGTAGCCCGTGAAGTTCTTCGTCAGGTTGGTCAGCAGCCACTCAAGGCCCTTTTCACTGAACAGGTTCTGCGCGGCAACGGCCTTGCCGTTGGCCGGGTTGACGACCGAGACGTTGCCGATCGTGCACAGCCAGGCGACGACGGCCGTGATCAAAAACAGCAGGCAGAACAGGATGGCAGGCGGCGGCAGTTTCTTACAGACACGCTCGACGCCGTCAAGGAAACGCATCGTCAATGATTTCTTCGCAGGTGCTTCAGACATGAAAATCCCCCTCACTCATATGATATTTTAGTACCGAGATGAGTAAATTATAACAGAGGCATAATCATCGTACAAGAGGATTTTTAAATTCTTTGCCCTGCCGCGCTATTTAAAGCAAACGGGCCGCACCGCAAATTTCTCCGATGCGGCCCGCGTTGAACTGCGGAATTACTGTTTTTTCAGGCGGACGTTCTCGATATAGGGAATCAGCCCGCCCGCATCGATGATCGCCTCGATGTGAGGCGGCATCTTGCTGCACGGGTATTCCTCCCCTGTCGTCTGATTGCGGATGACGCCCTTGCCGTAATCGACCTCGATCATGTCGCCCTTGCTGATCCTGCCGGTGTCGGCGCACTCGATGGGGATGATGCCCACGTTGATGCAGTTGCGGTAGAAGATGCGCGCGTAGTCCATGGCCACGACGATCTTCACGCCCAGTTCGCGCAGCATCAGCGGCGCGTTCTCGCGGCTGGAGCCGCTGCCCAGGTTGTGCTCGGCCACGAACACGTCGCCCTTGCGGAAATTCGCCGCAAAGTCGGGATCGACGGCCTGCATCGTGAATTTCGCCGCTTCCTTGATCGGGAGCTCCAGCGAAAACGGAGGCGAGATGATGTCGGTGTTGATGTTGTTGCCGTACTTCCAGACCTTTCCGTATGCCATCGTTTACGCCCCCTCCATCATTTCGCGCGGATCGATGATCCGTCCCGCGACCGCCGAAGCCGCCGCGGTGAGCGGCGAAGCCAGGTACACTTTCGACAGTTTGCTGCCCATGCGGCCGAGGAAATTGCGGTTGGTCGTGGAGACGCAGACTTCGCCGTCGGCGATGTTGCCGGAATGGACGCCGAGGCACGCGCCGCAGCAGGAAGCAAGGATCGTCGCGCCAGCGTCGGCAAGAACGCCGAGCGTGCCGTCCTTCAGGCAGCGATTGTAGATGTCGCGGCTGGCCGGCGAGACGAGCAGACGCCTGTCGGGCGCGATGTGCTTGCCCTTGAGCAGCTCGGCTGCCGCCTTCAGGTCACTGTAACGGCCGCCAGTGCAGCTGCCGATATACGCCTGATCGATGCGCACTTCGCCCACTTCGGCCGCCGCGCAGACGTTGTCGACCTCGTGCGGACAGGCTACCTGCGGAACGAGCGTCGACGCGTCGAACGCCAGTTTCTTCTCGAACACGGCGTCGTCGTCGGACCTCAGATCATCGAAGCGCTCCGTCACGCCAAACTGCGCCATGTAGCGCGCCGTCTCATCGTCGTAGCCGATCAGGCCAGCCTTGGCGCCCGCCTCCACGGCCATGTTCGTGAGGCAGAAACGCTCGTCCATGATCATGTTCGTGATCGTGCTGCCGGCGTACTCCAGTGTCTTGTACGTCGCACCGGAGTGGCCGACCTCCTTGATCGTGCGCAGCGAGATGTCCTTGGCCATCACGCCTGCGGGAAGTGTTCCGTTCCACTCGGCGAGGATCGTGGCGGGGACTCTCATCCACGTCTGCCCGGTGGCAAGCACGCCCGCCATTTCCGTCGAGCCGACGCCCGTGCTGAACGCGGCCAGAGCGCCGTAGGTGCACGTGTGCGAGTCGGTTCCCACGGCAACGTGGCCGGGCCAGATATGTCCGTTCTCGACCATCACCTGATGGCAGGGGCCGGCGAACTCGTAATACTTTTTCACGCCGTACTCCTTCGCCCAGTCGCGCGTGAACTTGACGAAATTGGCCTGCATGTTGTTCGCGGGCGGCGTGTAGTGATCGGAGATGAGCACGACCTTATCGGGATCCCAGACGGGAACGCCAAGCTTCTTCAGACAGTCGTCGATCTCCAGCTTGGGGCCGAGGACGTCGTCCATCATTGCCCTGTCGATGTTCACCCAGATGATGTCTCCGGCGTGAACCGACTCCAGCCCCGCGGCGCGGGCCAGGATCTTTTCAGAAAGAGTATAGCCCATAGTGCCTCCTTATTTGAACTACACGAACAGGTCGTACGCGCCGGTCATAGCAAACAGCGCAATGACGATGACGCCGCCGATGGAAACCATGAAGAGCTTGACGAACAGCTTGCCCTGCTCCTCAGGCGTAGGCTTGGCGATCTGCGTGTACGCGGCAAGGCCCATCGAGCCGCCCGTGGAAATGGGACTCATGCCCGCGGCGCTGGCCGTGTTGGTGATGGCCGAGATCAGCGCGATCGCGGAGACGCCGCCGACGTTCTTGGCCACATCGGTGACAGTGGGGATCAGCGTGGGCATAACGACGCCGCTGGTGGAGCTGAAGAACGACATGATGCCGGCCGTCAGTCCCATCACGCCGGGGGCCGTCTTCGGGGTCATCAGCGTCGCCAGGTACTCGGCGAGCAGCTTGATGCCGCCCAGCTTGATGACCATCGCCATGAGCGTGTTGATACCGCAGATCATCAGCAGCGTGCCCCAGGGGATGCCGGCGACGGCCTTCTTCTGATCGCCGCAACCGGTCAGCAGCAGGACCATGGCGATCGTGAAGCTGGTCAGACCGACGTCGAATCTCATGCCGACGACGAGCACGACGAGGATCACGATGCCGGCCAGCGTGATCCACTGCTTGCCG
>JAEEUD010000148.1 GCA_016286835.1 Pyramidobacter sp.
GGATTGGGTGCGGCCTCGCCCGTGAGAGCTGCGCGCAGATCGGCGCAGAAGGCCGATTCATCGAACGTGCCGCGGCGCATGTGCGAGAGCACGACGGTGCTGATCTCCTTCTCCGTCTCGAAGAGAATGTTGCTCTGCACGAGACGCTCAGCCTCGTCGCGATCGCCGAGCGCCCAGAGGAGCGTGCCGCAGAACAGATTGTTCAGCCAGTCGCGCGGGGACGAGTTTTCGCGAATGCGGGCCACGAGTTGGCGCGTCTGTTCGTCGTCCAAGCTTTCGTCGAGCACAAGGCGCAGCATATCGGCCCGCGCGCGGCAGGGATCGCGGCGCAGCACGCGCGTCCAGAGCCGGTCGTATTCGTTGAGGAAGCGCGCCGCAGCCTGCGCGTCACCGCCGCGCCAGGCGGCGTCGGCGCGATAGAACCAATAGGACGGGAACGACGCGAACGCGCTCTCCAGCATGTCGAACATCGGCTCGGCCTTGTTCCAGTCGCTTTGAGCCGTCGCCTGTTCAAGACAGTCCAGATCCTCCTGCGTGATCCGGTACCGTTCCGGGAGCCCGTGCCGGCGCAGCAGCAGCCACGAGGCTTCGAGCAGCTCCTTTTGCAGCTGGTGCAGCGCCGTCAGCGATTCCTTCTGCAGCTCCCACGACTTCTGCCCCGCCGCGCGGTGGATCTCGGCCAGCTCGCGGCGCACGCCGAAATAGGCGTTCACGCCGCCGGAAAACAGCGAGGCGAAGAAATGCCGCAGACTGCTCGCCGACGGATGCAGGCCCGAGAGCACGGAGTTGAGCGCGTTTTTCTGACGGTGCTCGTAAATGCCGGCGAAGACCTGGCGCTCCTCGTCACTGAGGCGCAGCGCGCTGATCGCGTCGAGCAGACGCGTGTAGACGCCCAGCACCTCGGACGCGTCGCCGAGGTCGCCGAGACTGAGATTGTTGACGATGTTCGAGTATTCCTGATCGAGCACCAGCCGGTCGCGCGCGGCCGTGATGTGGCGCACGGACACGGCCGCCATGTTCAGCGCCGTCATCTGCGCTACGGCGGACGAGTCGGCCCCGTCGGCGCAGGCCCGCACACAGAAGATCATGCACAGCGCAGCGGCTGTTTTCAGCACTGTTTTAAATTTCATCGTCCTCGTTCCTTTCGGAAATTTCGTTCCGGGGAAAAAACTCCCCGCGAGACGATTATCCCACGGGGAGCAAAAAAACGCTATTTGTGAAAATGTCGTATCTTTACAGCAGGCCCCATTTTTCCTTGAGCGCTTTCAGTTCGCCGCTGGCCTCGATCTCGTCGAGCGCCTTGTCGAGCAGAGCCTTGAACTCGGGATCGTCCTTGCGGATCGCAAAGCCTTTCTTGTTCTCCGTGCCTTCCATTTCGTAATCGAAAGCGATCCCGACCTTGCCGGCAAAATCCTTGGCCTTGATATATTTCTTTGCGGCGACAAGGCCCATCGTGGCTGCATAGGCACGGCCGTACACGACTTCGAGCAGGCAGTCGTCGAACTTCTTGAACGGACGTACCGTGATCCCTCCGTGGGCGACGCAGACCTGCTCCACATAGCTGCCCATCTGCGCCGTGACGACCTTGCCCGTAAGGTCATCGAGCGACTTGATCTTGTCAAGATTTTCATTCAGCGCCAGCACCGCGCCGCGGGAAATCTCGTAATGACGCGTGAAAGCGACCTTCTGGCGTCTGGCCTCGGTCATCAGGAATCCGGCGCCGATCATATCCAGCTTGTGCGTCAGCAGCGAAGGGATCAGCGCGTCAAAGCTCATGTCGATCCATTCGATCTTCTTGCCCGTGACGCGGCCGATGGCCTCGACCAGATCGATATGGAAACCGACCAGCTTGCCTTCGGGATTGCGGAACTCGTAAGGCGGATACGTGCTTTCAGTTCCGGCAAGGATCACCGACTTTTCGGCGGACGACGCGGCGAACGCGGCCGAGGCGGCAAGCACGACGACGGCAAACAGCGCAAACAGTTTTTTCATGAACGAACACCTCCGGAAGAATCATTATGTTGCTGTTAATTCTAGCACCGCTGACTGCGGCACGCAAGGCGAGCGAGTCTCCAGGAAAAACAGAGCTTTTCAGCCGCGGCGAAAAGGCTTACAATAGAGCGCAGACCTTTTTGACAGGAGTGTTTTATCCATGGAACTTTCCGTGATCGCCGCGATGCTCGCCTCGACCGTGGCGGGCGGCGTAGTCGCCAGCGTCTGCGGTTTCGGCTTCGGCGTGGTCGTCATGGCCATCTGGCCTTATTTCCTGCCCTACTCGCAGAGCGTGGCCGTATCGTCGCTGTGCGGCGCCAGTACTGCGGTGATGATCGCCCTTCCTCATTGGAAGCATATCAACTTTAAAACGCTTTTGCCCTGCGCGCTGACCGGACTGGTCGCCTCGGCCCTGTCGGTGCAGCTCTCCGTCGGCGCCGCTCACAAAACGATGCTCCACGCGCTCGGCTGGGTGCTGATCGCGGTCGCGGTCTACAACATCTTTCTGGGCGGCAAGATCAGGATCAGACCGACAGTGCGCAACGGCGTCATCGCCGGTCTGATCGGCGGGACCGGCGCCGGACTGTTTTCCGTCGGCGGACCGCCCGTGGCCATCTACATGCTCGCCTCGGCCAGCGACAACCAGGAATACCGCGCTACCCTGAACGCGCACTTCTGCTTCACCTCCGGCGTTGCCACGATCGCGCGCGCCATCAACGGCATCATCACGCCGACGACGCTCAAACTCTGGCTGATGGTGCTGGCCGCCCTCGCACTGGGACTGTTCCTCGGCAACAAGATCTTCAACCGCCTCGACGCGAAAAAGCTGAGAATGGCCGTCTACGGCTATCTGCTCGTGTCGGGAGCGACGATGGTGCTCAAATAGATCCGCACACAAATGCCCGCGCTTTCGGAAAGACGTTCCGCTTTGCGCGGGCGTTTTTCTCCCGTTCGCGAAAGCCGAGCGCCGGTTATATACTGGTTAAAACCGGTTACTGCCCTGTGGATAAGTCGGGGCGCGTTTGATCCCCACGATTTTGCGAAATAAAAAATCATCTCTGTCAAGCACCTAATTTATAACTGTTAAACACCCAATTTATCTCCGTAAAGTACCCAATCTTCCCTGTCAAGTACCCAATCTTTAACTGTAAAGCACTTGCGCCCAATGAAATATCGTCGGCACGGCGACGTAACGTTAATATTGAACACCTGACCGTTTCTTTCAGAAGAATTTGCCTGTGTCTTCCCGTCCTGTCGCCTGCGATGCGCTATAATAGAACTGTTTGTTCTCTCAACTACCATTTCGCAAAAGGAAGTGTTCGCGATGGAAGACTCGATCATGCACAGCGCCGAGCCGTTTGCCGTTCCGCAGACGGCAGAAGATTTCATCACGCTGAACGGGAAGCGGCTGGACTATTCGGTCTGCGCCGAGGAGATCCCCGTATGCGACGATTCGGGCGCCGAGCAGGCGCGTTCGTTCTGCGTGAGCTACGCGCTCAAAGACGGTACGGCAGACCGGCCGGTGACGTTCGCGTTCAACGGCAAGCCGGGCACGTCGACGCTGTATCTGCACATGGCAGCCCTCGCGCCGAAGACGTATTCGCTTTCCGGCCAGGGCGACGCCGCCCCGCAGCGGCCGTTCAAGGTCAGCGACAACCGGAACACGATCCTCGACTTTTCCGACATCGTCCTGATCGATCCCGTCGGCACAGGATTCAGCCGCGTCACCAATCATGAAAAAGAGCGCCAGTACTACGGCGTGCGGCAGGACGTGGACTCGATCGCCCGCATCATCCGCGTCTGGATGGTCTCGCACGGGCGCTTCGCTTCTCCGGTGTTCATCATGGGCGAAAGCTACGGCGGCCTGCGCGGCAGCGGGCTGGTGCTGAAACTGCAGCAGATGCACATCATGCCCTCAGGCTTCATCGCCGTGTCGCCGGCGCTGTCCTACGGCGAGCTGCACACGTCGATGCTGCTGGAACATCATCTGGTACATACGATCCCGGCGATGACGGCAGCTGCATGGTTCCACAAAAAGCTCGACGCCGACCTGCAGGCGCGCGACATCGGGGACGTGCGTGCCGAAGCCGATGCCTGGGCGCAGTCGGAGTACCTTTCGTACCTCTGGAAGGGGTGCGAGGCAAGCGCGGACGAACGCGCCCGCGTGCTCGAGAACCTTCGCCGCTACACAGGCCTGAAAAAGGACTACCTCGACAGTCTCAACCTGCGCGTCAACGACAAGCAGTTCGCCACGCGCCTGCTCGAAGACGAGGGGCTGGTGACGAGCTACTTCGACGCACGTCTCACGCACCCGGGCACGCCGAACGAACCCAACAACGACTCGCAGACGTACAACATGTCGGCGGCGTGCTACACGGCGTTTTACGAGTATTTCGGACGGATGATGAAATTGCCGGAAAACCGCGACTATCTGGCCTTCAATCCGCGCGTGGACGGCGGCAAATGGGACTTCGCCAGCGGCTATCTGCCCACGTCGACGGGGGCGTACCCGCGCGCGGGCGGGTTTGCTTCGCTGCTGGCCGACCTCTGCCAGGCGATGAAGATGGACGGCCGCCTGAAATTCTTCGCCTGCGCCGGCAAGTTCGACCTGCACTGCTCCATCAACACGACGCGCTACTGCCTGAACCACATGGACATCCCGGCGCACATCCGCAAAAACGTCACGTTCAAGACTTACTGGGGCGGCCACATGTTCTACTCCAACCCGGAAGCGCACGCGCAGTTCCGCGCCGATCTGAAAAAGTTCTACGAAGAGGCGCTGGCGCGGTAGTCCGCTTCGCCTTTCAGCGCGCATCACAAAAGCCGCCGTCCGGAGCGTTCCGGACGACGGCTTTCTGTATGTGCGTATTGATTTGCTGTCGACTTAGTATTTCGCCACGTCGGCGGCCTTTTTGACGATGATGATCCAGGCGCCGTTGCGCGCGCGCTTGAGCAGCTCGATCATCGCGTCCTCTTCGAGGCTGATGCAGCCGCCCGTGGTCCAGTGGTCTTTCGCCTTGACGTGCACGAAGATCGCCGAGCCGAGGCCGGGGATCTGCGGATTCGTGTTATGGCCGACGGCCATCGCGTAGTCGTACTGATAGTAGTCGATCAGGTGCTCGCCGCCGATCTTCGTTTTGCTTTCCACCCATGT
>JAEEUD010000149.1 GCA_016286835.1 Pyramidobacter sp.
CCTTGATGGCGCCGATCCCGACCACGGTGGGATGCAGGGCGTTGGTCTCCTGCGGCACGATGGACGTGAGCGCCTGAACGAGCGCCGCCGCGCAGAGCATGGGATTGACGGAAACATGAGGACGCGCACCGTGGCCGCCCTTGCCGTGAATGACGATGTCCCACGTGTCGGCGGAGGCCATGAAGGGGCCTTTCTTCCAGCCGATCTTGCCGGCGGGCATCTGGCTCTGCACGTGCTCACCGATGATCGCGTCGACACCTTCGAGCGCGCCGTCAGCGACGACCGCGGGAGCGCCACTGCCGGGGCCGGCCTCTTCGGCAGGCTGATAGAGCAATCTCACGGTGCCGCACAGTTCGTCCTGATGCTCCTTCAGCACCTGGGCCACGCCGGTGAGAACGGCGGTGTGTGCGTCGTGACCGCAGGCGTGCATGACTCCGTCGCACTGCGAGCAGAAAGGCAGATCCTTGTTCTCGGTGACGGGCAGGGCGTCGATGTCGGCGCGGACCATCAGCACAGGGCCGGGCTTAGCTCCCTTGACCTCGGCGATGAGGCCGCACTGCGTGCCCTTAAAGCCCTTCTTGATGACGGGCACGCCCAACTCGGCCAGCTTGGCGGCAACTTTTTTCGTCGTTTCCACTTCCTGCCAGGGCAGTTCGGGATGAAGGTGCAGTTCGTGGCGAAGTTCGGTCGCCATTTCAGTAGCGCGCTTGACGCTGTCGTTCATATCCATTTCGAAAAACTCCTTTTACTGTAATAATCGTCTCCAGCCGGGCAGGCCGGCTGCTTCAAAACGCGGACCGCCGCAGTGTTATAACGATGGACCACGCCCGAACAGGCGTTCACTGCCGGTCCGTATCGCTCTGCCAGAACTCGCCTGTCAGCACGTTCACGCACGAGCTGAAGCCCTTTTCGCGCCGGCAGTTCGTGTCGACCATGAGGATGTTTCGTCCCTCGACTTTGACAGGGACCGTGTTTTTTTTGCCAAATTCGGCCTGAACAGGACGGTGACCGATCACCACGAACGATTCGCCGGCGTATTTCCGGCAGAACCTCTTGTCGAACATCAGATCGTATTCGTTCTGCTGATCGAGGGGCACGCCGTCCTTGATGCCGGCGTGGCTGAAGACGAGCGTCCTGCCGCCGGCCTGCAGTTCCTGATCAAACTTCAGGTTTGAGAAGAAGTCGCGGACCTTTCGGATCAGCCCGGGATCGTTTGCTGCTTTGAGCTCCTGGACAAGATGCCACTTCGGGGCGTTTTTCAGATTGCCCTGTTCGTCAATGCAGTCCTGCAGGAACTTCCGCTCCCAGTTGCCGCTGAGAAGGATGAAGTTCTCCTTCCGGCTTTGCTCCATCAGCCACAACACGGTTTTCAGGTCCTCGCCGGCCTTGTACCCTTCGATGTAATCGCCGAGGAAGATCACCAGATCGTCGTCGTTCACGCCGACTTTTTCGTACATCGACATAAAGCGCGAGAACTGGCCGTGGATATCACCGATTGCCAGCAGGCGGCTGTATTTCTTCCCGCCGAATTCGACAGAATCTCCGAACGACGGCCAGCCGGCAACGCGCTGTTCCTGCGCCGCACAGCCGTGTGCCAGCAGCAACACACAGATCAGGAGCAGAAAGATTTTTTTCACTGCCGAACGCACCCCCATCGTACCGCAGGTCCTCCTGTCATGTCAGTCTTCAACGATCAGAAGAACTTAACGAGGAATCCAGCCAGGAACACGGAAGCGATCGTCACGGTGGTGAAGCCGGCGATGAGCATCTTGGGCAGGATGTGCGACAGCACGAAGTCGCGCTCCTCTTCCGTCTCACCCAGCTGATTGGCGATCTCCTCGGAGATGATGAGCGTGCCCGGGAAGCCGATCATGCACGTGGCGCTCAACGCGGCCGACAGGCACCAGCTGTACTTGAAGACCTTGCTCAGCACGACCGAGGCGATCATGATGCCGACGATCGTCGCGGCAAAGACGATGAACAGGGGACCGAGCAGGTCGAGCACCATCTGCGGCGTCGCGTCCCTAAGGCGGACGAAGATGGGGATCATGATGACGAACATGACCATACCGTTGGCGTTGCCGAGCTGAAGCACGTTCGTCTCAAGGAAGCCGAGCTCGTGGAAGATGATCGACATGAACAGCGCCATCACGAACGGATGCACGGCGTTGTTGAGCAGTCCTGCCGCCTTGATGCTGATCCAGCTGACGATCAGGGCCTTGCAGAGGTAGATCCAGGGATTCTGCCAGCGCTTGGGCATCGGCGGGATGAGACGCTTTTTCACGGTCGTGCCGGCACCTTTCACGCTCTCGCTGCGCTCACCGGCAGCGAAACGGGCCTTGAGCTTCTTGCCCTCGTGGAGCAGGCAGTTGGAAGCCAGCGGGATGCCGAAGAAGCCCTGCACCGTCAGCAGCATGATGACGAACACGCCGATCTCCGTCAGCCCCTTGGCCTTGGCCGCTTCGGTCATGATCAGACCGGCGACGACGCCGCCGGAAACGGGACCGGTGGCAGCCACGGCGAAATCCCAGCTGATGAACGGAGCCGCGATCAGCAGGATCGCGCCGGCGCCGGCGCACATGCCGAGGAACGAGACGCAGACCGTTTTCCATTCTTCCTTCAGTTTATCCGCGTCCATCATGCTGCCCATCTGCACCATCAGCAGCGTGATGAAGGTCATCGTAGCGGGCATCAGCTTGGTATCGTCAAAGATCGTCCGGGGCAGACCGTTCCAGAACAAGACGAGGAAAATGCACGAGCAGATGAACATCATCGACACGCGGGCGCGCGTCTTCATCGAAATGATGTTCGCCGCCGCGAAAACAAGACCGAGAACTGTCAAAGCACTGAGCTGATCCATAATAACATCCACCCCCTGTGTCATAATAGATGTCGCGAAAGAAAGAAAATTCTAAACCACAAAAGGAGATCCGCGACATGAACAGAGGGAATTACAGCCAGGAATTCAAAGAAGCCGTTTTGAAACGGTTACTGCAGCCGGAAAATGCAAGCATCGTCCAGCTTGCGAAGGAATACCAGATCCACGAAAACACCCTGCGCTACTGGTGCAAGAAAGCCGGGGTGAATATCCCTCGCGAGCGTAGGGCACGATCAGCATCTGCCGGCTCACGAACGCTTGAAGAGAAGTTCAATATCCTTATCGAAACATCCCTCATGAGCGAACTGGAACTGGGCGAATATTGCCGCGCACACGGCATTCACTCTGAGGAACTTGCACAATGGCGGCGCGATTTCGTTACGCCTTCCGTCGCCTCTGCTGAAAACGGGCAGACGCCGCACCTGGTCGAAGAGAACCGGCAGCTTCGGCGTGAGCTGAACAGAAAGGAGAAAGCGCTCGCTGAAATGGCCGCGCTGCTTACCCTGTCAAAAAAAGCACAGGCGATCTGGGGGGAAAAAGAGGACGGAAAGTAGCAGCCTCAGATCGCCAACAAGCCGTCACGCTCATAGAAGAAGCACAGACGCATGGAGCAAGACTTTGCCGTGCTTGTCAAGCCCTTCACATCAGCGTCCGTACTTTTGAACGCTGGTGCCATAACCCATCGGGTGATCGCAGGAAAGGCGCGCCGCATCCGCACACTCCATCCAGACTGAGCAAGGAGGAGAAGAAAGCATTTCTCGACACTCTCAACCTACCGCTGTATCGCGACCTTCCTCCTGAAGCGGCCGTTGCGGCCCTGGCTGACAACGGACTTTACTTTGCTTCTGCTTCCACAGCGTACAGACTGCTGCGTGAGCATAAACTCCTGAAGCGTCGTCCTCGGACGGAACAGACAGCCAAACGTCGACCGACGCCACACTGCGCGACCGCACCAAAAGAAGTGTGGAGCTGGGACATCACTTATCTTCCCAGTCCCATCAGGGGCGCATGGTATTACCTGTACCTCATCATGGATATCTACAGCCGCAAGATCGTTGGTGCGGAAGTTTACGAAGAAGAAACAGCCCAACACGCCGCGAAACTGATCCAGAGGACGACTCTGAAAGAACACGCAGTTGGAAAACACATCATCCTGCATTCAGACAATGGGGCACCAATGAAAGGATTTACCATGCAGGCCATGATGACACATTTGGGAATAGAGAGCTCCTACAGCCGTCCGCATATGAGCGACGACAATGCCTACTCTGAATCCCTATTTCACACCCTCAAGAATATACCTGCCTATCCCGAACGAGGATTTATAAGCCTTGAAGATGCCCGCAGATGGACGGCAAAGTTTATCGAATGGTATAACGGCCGGCATTTGCATAGCGCATTGCAGTATTTGACACCCGAACAGGTCCACAGCGGAAAGGCAGAGGAAGTCCTGCAGCATCGCAGAGAACTTTACCGACGGGCACGGAGGAAACATCCTGAACGCTGGCGTGGCGCGTCAAAAAAGTGGAAACTGCCTGCCTTCGTTTGGCTCAACGAAAGGCCACCTCATTTACCTGCATAATTTTGTTCTCAAATTAATATATCTCTCTCGTTTTTGCGACATCTTCGGTTGACAGATAGCGCAAAGGCACGAAGACACAAAGAAAAATAAAGGATAAAGCGTGGAGATGATCTGCAATGATGGCAGCTGGAGAGAAAGAATATATAGAGAAACTCTGCGCGCAGATCGTGGACAGCGCTTTTTCGGTACATTCCACGCTCGGCCCGGGATTATTGGAAAATGTGTACGGTCTTTGCCTGGCGCGGGAGTTGTCGTTGCGTTCGATCCCTTTTAAAAGAGAAGTCATAATGGACGTGGAGTATAAGGGATTCACTTTTAAAAGCGCGTACAGGCTCGATTTTCTCGTTGACGATCGTGTGATCGTCGAACTCAAAGCCGTGGAAAATCTGCTTCCTGTCCACGAGGCGCAGCTCTTGTCCTATTTACGCCTGACGCGGCTGCCGATCGGCCTGCTGATAAACTTCAATGTGACCGCGATCAAACAGGGGATCCGCCGGCTTGCAAACTTCAAGTGCTTTCCTCAAAAGAAAAACTGATCCTTAGTAATTGCTTTTCTTTGTGTC
>JAEEUD010000150.1 GCA_016286835.1 Pyramidobacter sp.
CAAGCCCCGTCCGCGCCGCTTCTACGACCGTCTCCAGCGGTTTCGTCTTGCTCACGGCCAGCAGCGTGACCTCGGCCGGCTCGCGGCCGGCCCGGAGAGCGGCTGCGGTCATGCGGTCAAGGACCGACCTGATCCGCTCTGACATGTCTGTCGTTACCATAAACGCACCCTCTTTTCTTCTGCGCTTTCAGCATTGACGATGACGGGGTTTCCCGGCGAAAGCCCTGAAGAGACGAAAAACATGCCGTCGCCGACGGGCTTCCCCGTGACGCGGCGGAAGATCAGGCGGTCGCCGACAAGCTCGAACACACCGTAGGCGCCCTTTTTGATCGTCACGGCGGAATCCGGCACGAGCAGCCCCGAATCCTCGTCGGAGCAGACGAGGAAATCGACCTCGCGCGAGGATACCATGTCGATGGGGAAATACGGCATTTCTATGCAAACTTTCGCACGCTGCTCGCTGTATTTGACGAACACGCGCACGCGCGCCGACCACTTGGGACCGCGCGACTCGCGACGGATCGTCAGCGTTCCGCGCTCAAGCGCGCTTTTGAGCGTGTCGGTCAGATTGAGGTAGAAGATCGCGCGCGGATCCTGCGGCAGTTCGATCAGGCGTCCCACGGCGCGCGAGGCATCAAGCGGAGCCAGATCGGTCACCCAGTGAAGCTGCGGCGAAGTCGGCAAAATCCCCGAACCGAGCCAGAGCGACGAATATTCCCAGCTGTTTTCGGCTCCGTCGAATGCAGGCAGGAAATAACCGCGCGAAGGCACGCGCACAGGCGTGCCGCGTCCGCGCGCAAGCACGGTCGCGACCACGTCATTCGTCGCCACCGCGGCAGTCTTCTGCCCGGCAGCCAGCTGTACGGTACCGGCCACCGGTGAGACGATGACCTTCTCGCGCCACACCAGCACGGCGTGGACGGGCTGCTCTTCCTCGTAATAATACGGCTGGGGCATGAACATCGGCGGCAGCGCCTCGCGTTTGGCCTGACGTGCCCAGAGCCGGTAAAACCCGAATGCCAGAGCCAAAATGCCCAGCGCGAAGACGAAGCGGATCAGGCGGATTTTAAAAGGGACCGACTTTTTCGCCTTCGCCCCGGCGCGCCGGCGCGAAAGAGCTTCGGTAAAACGTTCCGCCGCGCGTCCGGCACGTGATTTGCCCGAAGGAGCGTTTTCGGTCCTGTCTTGGTCATGCCGCTCCTCGCGGACGGAGGCGTCTTCGCCACGTAAGCCCGTCTCGGGAAGCTGCTCCCGGGAGACAAACGGGCGAGAGCGCTCCTGCGTCGGAAGTTCGCGCGCGCGACGTTCGCGCCTCTCCGCTTCAGCGTTGGAGGGGCGGGGGGGCATGTTCTGCCGCGGTGCGCCGTTTTCGCTTTTGGCGCGCGACGACAGCGGCGTGTCGGGCAATACAACCCTGCGAACGCGCTCGGCAGCCTGTTTTCGCATATTTTCCTGGGCATCATGTCGCGCCATTGTTCGCGCCTCCGAACCTTGATCGAATAAACTACAGTCTTTTCGAATCATTATTGTAGCGCATATCGCGAAGAATTGCAAAAAATGTAAAGCAGGCGGCGAAAATTTTTTTCGTAAAATTGCTCCCGACCGGCGAGAGAAAGTCAAAAATGTGATAATATGAACGCGTTCTCAGTTATTTTTCGCGAGAAGGAGACTGTCACAATGGACCCCATCGAACTGAACGACGAAATGACGCTCACGCACCCGTCCGCGGGCGAACCGCTCGCAGCCGGGCCTGGTCTGACATTTCGCGACTGCTGGTATTTCCTTTTGTTCGCCGCCAGCCTCGCGCTGCCGAATCTGATCTATTCGGGAGGCACGTTCTTCCAGACGCTGCACCTGATGAAATGGGTGTTTTCGCTCGTTCCCGTCGGCCTGCTGGCGCTCACCTGCGGTGGCGCTGTCTTCACGGAGGGACGAGAGACGCCGCTGAAGATCGACTTCCTCGGCGCAGTCTGGCTGCTCTACCTCATTTTCGTCACTCTGCAGCCGCTCTGGGTGCCTCTGCGCAGCGTGCCGGCCTGGCAGCGTGAGTGGTTCTTCTTCGCCGGCTGTCTCGTCTTCTATCTGGCGGCGTTTGCCTATTTTAAAGAGCAGTGGCTTCGCCCGATCATCTGGATGGCGGCGCTGAACGCGGCCGTCAACGGCATCTTCGCCGAGTTCCAGGTGCGCAACATCACCACGCCCGTCTTCGGCCTCGGACTGATCATGCAGACGCCGGGCCACTACATCGGCAACACCGGCCAGCAGAACATGTTCGCGCTGTGGATGGCGCTGGCGCTGTTTTCGTCACTGTTCCTGTTCGTATACTACGGAGGTTCGTTCGCCAAGGGCTTCCGCAACAAACTCGCGATCACCGGCAACCTGTTCTTCTACGTGATCATCTCGTGGTGCCTGATCTGCTCGACGAGCCGCTCGGGGATCATCTCCTACTGGGTGGGCACCATCATGATGACGCTGATGATCCTCTGCACCGACCGCGACAAAGGGAAGCTGCGGCGGACCGGCGTGGGCATCCTCCTGTTCTTCATCGTGCTGGGAGTGTTCATCCTCAGCGACACGGGACGCGGCTTCAACTTCCTGGCCAAGACGAAGGACATGGTCGAAAACATCCAGGACATCGCCAAACGCCGCGAGATCTGGGAAACGTCGTGGCAGGTCTTCAAGATGCAGCCGCAGACCGGCGTCGGTCTCGGGCAGTACAAGTGGTACTACCTCCAGGGCCAGCGTGCCGCCATGGAACTGAATCCGCAAATGCAGTGGCAGTTCACCTACTGGGCGCACAACGAGATCCTCCAGTGGTTCTGCGAGTTCGGCATCTGGGGCGGCGCAGTGCTGCTGATGACCGGGCTCGTCTGGCTGATCGCGTTCTTCCGCTACGTCTGGAAGCACCGCGGCCGTTCCCTGCCTCTCGATTTCCTCTGGGGCGCGTCATTCCTCTTCCTCGTCTGGTTCGACGCCATCTGGACCCGTCCCTTCCACCGCATCGAAAACTCGCTGTGGATCGCGCTCGCCTTCGCGCTCACCTGCCGCCGCATGTTCTGGGGCGAAGACGGGATGCTGCGGCTGACGAAACTGCCCTCGCTCTTCTACCGCTTCGCCGCGATCGTCATGGTGGGCGGCACGGTGCTGGGCCTGTGGTTCGGCATCGACGGCGTCCGCGGCGACCTACTGCTGCGTCAGGCGGAAAGCTACACGCAGGATCCCGCCGAAAAGGAGCAGCTGATCCGCTCGGCGATGCTCAGCCCGATGGTGCGCGACCTTGCGGCGCGCGAACTGGCGCTGTTGAAGATCCGCACCGGCGAGCAGCGCGGCGACCGGGAAATGCTGGCCGACGGTCTCAACCAGCTGATCGCTGTCTTCAGCCACCAGCCTACGGCGCAGGACTTCGCCACGCTGCTGACCTACGCGCGGCGGTCGAACATCAAGACGCTGCTCAACTTCCTCGAGCCCTACTCGCCTCCGCCAGGCAGCCCGCAGCTGCTCACCGAGGCCGAAGCCCGCGAACAGGCCCGGCGCAACACCGTCATCGCGCCGAACCAAAACAGTGGACTGATCTCGATCACGCATTAAAAGAGCAATTAAAAAGCCGGACCTTTTGCGCAAAAGGCCCGGCTTTTCTGTTACGGCATATCTTACAGCACTTTTTCCAAAAAGGTCTGTGCACGCGCGGACTTGGGCGACGAGAAAAACACGTCCGGCGGCGCGTCCTCGGCGATCACGCCTTCGTCGACGAAACAGATGCGGTGCGACGCTTCACGGGCAAAGCCCATCTCGTGCGTGACGATGGCCATGGTGATGCCGGTGGAAACGAGCGATCTGATGACATCGAGCACTTCCTTGACCATCTCGGGGTCGAGGGCGCTGGTGGGTTCGTCGAACAAGAGCGTTTTCGGCTCCATCGCCAGCGCACGGGCGATGGCAACGCGCTGCTGCTGGCCACCGGAGAGCATCGAGGGATATTCACCGGCCTTGTCAACGAGACCGACGCGCTCCAGAAGCTGCATGGCGCGCTCGGTCGCGTCCTTTTCGGAAAGGCCGCGCACCTTCATGGGCGCGTAGATCATGTTCTGCATGACGTTTTTGTTCTGGAACAGGTTGAAATGCTGGAAGACCATGCCCACGTCCTCGCGCACTTTCTGGATGTCCACGCCCCTGGCGGTGATGTCCACGCCGTCGATGATGACCTGGCCGGAGGTGGGTTTTTCAAGCAGGTTGATGCACCGCAGCAGCGTCGATTTGCCGGAGCCGGACGGGCCGATGATGGAGACGACTTCGCCGTCGTTGATCTTTAAGTTGACGCCTTTGAGCACTTCGAGGGAGCCGAACTGCTTTTTCAGATTTTTAATTTCGATCACTTTTGCGCAGCCTCCTCTCAAGTCTCTTGGCGAACATCGCCAGCAGCATAACGAGCACGTAATACATGCAGGCGACGATGATGAGCGGCTCAAAGGCCAGATACGTGGCGTTCATCGCGGTCTGGGCGGCGCGCATCATGTCGAGCATTCCGATCGTAGCGACGATCGACGTCTCCTTGAGCAGGGCGATCAGCTCGTTGACGAGCGCGGGAAGCACGGTCTTGAGCGCCTGGGGGATGACGATGTCGAACATCATCGGCCGGTAGGGCACGCCGAGGGCCATGGCCGCCTCGCGCTGGCCGATGTCGATCGACTGGATGCCGCCGCGCAGGACTTCGGAGATGTAGGCCGCTGAGTTCAGGCCGAACGTGATGACGACGGCGTTCATGGCCGGGATCTGGTAGCCGAACACCTGCGGCGTGGCGAAATAGACGATGAACAGCTGCACCATCAGCGGGGTACCGCGGAAGACCGACGTGTAAGCAGCGGCGAACCAGCCCAGCGGCCCGAGACGCGAAACGCGGAAGAGAGCCAGCAGGGTGCCGCAGACGGCACCGACGATCAGCGACAAAAGAGTCACTTTAAGCGAATTGAGCATCCCGTTGTAAAACACTTTGTAGTACGGCGAGATGCGCTC
>JAEEUD010000151.1 GCA_016286835.1 Pyramidobacter sp.
GTGTATCGGAATCGTAGTCGCCATTCGCTTTCAGGCCGCCCTTCGCGGTCAGTCTCGAAGTATAACCTCTCACGGTCCTTGTCGTCAGGATGCCGCCGGCGTCGATCTGAAGCGTTTTCGACTTCACGTCGACGAACGTCGCGTCGGTTCCGGCATCGACAGTAAGGACATCGGAGTCAATGAGTCCGGCGGCGGTCACGCTGGCGCCGGAGGTCAGGTTCGTTGATTTTGCCTTGATACGCCCGACTGAAATATCATCGCTGGCGTTTACCGACAGGGTCTTTACTGTCGCTCTGGCGATCGAAGCGTCGCGGCCTGCGGTAATGGTCGCCGTTCCTCCGGCGATCTCGCCTGCCGCTAGATCCGTGTTGCCGCCGGAAATAAAGGTCAGGTTATCCCCGCGTACAGTTCCTGAAGCGAGCACGTCGTTTTCCGCGCAGAAGAGCCCCGAAGAGCCCAACGTCACGTCACCGCTGAGAGCAAGCCCGCCCTGCGACTGTACGTCGGCATCTTCGGCTTTCAGACCATCGACGTTCAGCCAGCCGTCCTCGTTCAGACCGTTATCGCCGTACAGATAGACATTCTTCGCGCCGCGGATCGCGACTTTGCTGCTGAAATCGTTCGACGCCGCGGTCTGGACGTTGACCGGCGTGTCGGAAGTGCCGACATCGCCGCCGTTCAGCACCAGCCGTACGTCTTTCGCGTTCAGGCGCGCAGTCTCGTCACCCATAAGGATGCCGGCGCCCGGTTGTTTTGTTTCGACCGAGAGCACCTGCGCTGCGGCGATCGAACCGAGCGACAGACTGCCGCTGTTTGCGACAAGGTACACGTCACGCCCGGCGCTGGCACGCAGGACCGAATTTGCCTTCTGCTCGACCGTCAGAGGACGGTCCGCGCTGCCGATGTCGGTCATGCTGCCGGCGGCGGCAAGATACATGCTCCCGCCCTTCACGGCCGTGCTTGCCTGTGAGCTTTCGTGAACGAGGACGCTGCCGTCTGCCATCAGGTGGATCTTGCCGCCGCCTGTGCTTTCGACAGAGTCGATGAAAAGAGTTTGATTCGGAGAAGCGAGCAAAATCATTCCCGAAGCTCTGGCTGTCGTTTTCGCGGCTGTCAGGCCGATCTCGTAACTGTTCCTGATGACGAACTGTCCGCTGCTGTTGTCCCAGGTCACGTCCGCAGGGCTGGCGGCAGAAAGTTTTTTCAGCCCGTCCATCGTCATCTTCACGCCGCCGTCAAGGCGCTGCTCTGCCTCTTCGCTGCCGATGTGAGCCGAGGAAATCAGCGTCACGTCCGTCCCGCTGATGATCGATTGCACGTCTGCCTGCACGGTACCCGGGCCCGGGTTGAGGACGGCATCCTGAACGGCGTAGAGCAGATAGTCCTGAGTCCAGCCGCCGACAGCCGTTCCGTCGATATTTGCCAGCTCGTACAGTTCTGTTCCCGCAGTCGTCTTCAGCTGCCTGATATAATCCTCAACGTTCGTCACGCCCGCGTACTCGTCAAGCGCTTCGAGCTGGGCCCCGAGCAGCTCCTTCTGACCGTTATCCAGTGCCAGTACGTCGGAACTTGCCAGTGTCAGCGCGATCCTCTGATATTCAGAGTATTCGGCGCGGATTCTGTTCTCAAGCTCGGCAAGCCGTTCGTTGCGGCTTTCGTTCGTGATCTGTCCGCCGGTTGTTTTGTCGATCAGAGCGGCGTTTTTCCACAGCTCGATCAGCTTTTCGTCGGAGATCGAGCCGTCCCGGGAGACTGGATTGGCATCGACAATGCTGCCTTCCTGCGTCTCAAGACGTACGCTTCCCTTCGCGTCTGCATGGTCGATCGCGAGATCGCCTTTCTGCTTGACGATGTTGATCACGCCGCCTGCCGAAGCAGAGAGGACTGTTCTGCCCTCGCCGGCGATCGTCAGCGAGGGGGCGGCTCCAGAGCCGCCGATGTCCCCGTGCTGACTTGCGATCTCAATGGCGGCAGCCTGGAGAGTCCCGTTGATGCTGTTTTCTGCATCCAGCATGATACGGCCGCCCGCGCCTGACACCTTCAGATCAGCACTGACAGTACCGTCGACCGCATTGAGAGCCATAATGCTGCCGCCGGCCGTCGCCGTGACTGCGAGCGTATCGCCCCGCGGACGCAGACTGAGCTTTTGCGGCGAGTAAGAATTGCCTTTTTTCACCGCACCGACAGCGCCGCTGGCTGTCAGGTTCACTGTGTCGGCGTTGATCTGGGCTTTGCCGTTTGTGAGGATGTTCTTCGCCGTGATCGACACGCCGGCGGCAGCATTGGTGCTGACGCTGCCAGTCAGCGCAACATCGGCGTTTTTCGCCGAGATCGTGATCCGGCCGGGACCGTCGTTCGAACGGAAACCGACGGAGATGGGATTGTCCGCTTTGAGACTGAATACCGCTGTCGACTGCGAACCGTCTGTGCGGATGCGCGTACGCGTGATCCTGCCCGACTTGTGCAGGAAGTCGTCATAGGTCGTGCTGTAGACCCATTCGGACGGCGTTCCGGTGCTTGTCGTCGCGTTGCTGAACATATTCACATAAAAACTGTCTTTAGCATTTTTATACGAGCTGTAGGCGCCGCCGTTCGCATCCATAAACTGCTGGACAATGTCCGCAAGCAGCGTGACAGAGGCTCCGGTCGAAAGCGTGGCGCCGTGGTCCGACTCCGTCTGTTCCCTGGAGATTGTATTTTCCTTGTCGTCGTCGTCCCAGCTGTCGCCCCACCAGCTGAACGACTGCTGCTGGATCTCCCTCACGGTGTTCGTTGACTTTGTGCCCGTGCTGATATTGTAGCGTATGCCTTCTCGCGGAGTGTAGACACTCGAGGTGCCGCTCTGTTCGTAAACAGTCACCCTGGGATCGTCGTATGACTTATCAACGAGGACGATACGGCCGATACGGTCATCAAGAGTGATCCTGCCCAGCTGAAGAGTCTCCGGGCGTGAGCTTTCGATGTTCACGCTGGCCGCGCCGGTGTACGCAAGGATACGGCCGCGGTGCTGCGCAAGGCTGGGCAGGGTGACTTCGCGGCCGTCGATGGTCAGCGTCTTGCCCGCATATCGTTCATCAATCTCTTTGATCTTCTCGTCCCCAAGGCTGTCCCAATAATTGGTGTTGATGATCTTGCCGGTCAGGTACACAGTGCCGCCTGAGCCGACGATGTCTTCAACGACGATCGTCTCCGTCGACGGGTTGTACCACGTTGCGGGATGATAGACATACTCGCCTCTGGCGCTGTCATATTCCGCTCCGCCCCTGGTCAGCTGGTACATTTTCAGCGCCGCAGGTGTGTTTTCCAGATTGGGGTAGCCGCGTCCCGCCCATGTGACGTAGGCGGAGTTCATGCCGTCAACGCAGGATTGATCGAGCTTCAGGTCGTACGTTCCGAAACCGCTCTGGATCGTACCGTTAACGTTGATAACGCCCGCGGTGATAAAAATGTTGCCGCCGGCGACAAGGTGCCCCTTGCCCGTGCCCGTTTCATTCAGGTTCGCAAGCTCATAGAAACGGTAGAACTCAGGCATCTGATCTCCCTCCGAACTGACGCCGAGGGAGTCGGCCATGAGGTGGTTTCGTGAGCCGCCGGCCATGTTCTGACTGAGTTTTTCCACCCCTGCCCAGTATGTGCTCTCGGGAGCTCCATCAATGTTCATGATGCCTTCGCTGCTGATCGAGATCGAACCCTGAGGTGCGGACAGAGTCAGCCCCTTCCCGGCGATGATGTCGGAACCGACGCTGCGGATCGAGCCGATTTGCGTTGCCAGTTCAACAGTGCCGGACAGGTTGGAGATGCCGCCGGTGTTTTCGATGTCAGAGACGATCGCGTACTCCGTCGTCACCGCCCCGTTCACGGAGTCGGTGATCGTCACGCTGATCTGCGACGTTGGGAAAGTGTTGCTCACGGAGACTTTTGAGCCGCGCCCGTCAGGATCTGAGTTGATCGTGCCGGCAAAGCCCGACGCTGCTTTGACACGTCTTCTCAGTTCGTCCGCGTTTTTCACGCTGGCGGCGTTGACGAACACCTCACCGCCGCCGGACTGAACAGTCAGACCGTTCAGCTTGAGGGCGAGACTGCTGTCGTTGACGATCGAAATCAGGGGCGCCCCGCCCGCATCGAGCGTGCCGGAAGCTGCGCCGCTGAACGTGTCGGCTTTGATGTTGATGTTGCCGCCGGCAACGCTCACCGGGCCGATCTCGATCCACGGCACCATCAGAGTGACCGAACGCGAAGCCTCATCAGAACGTGTCAACGGCAGACCGTAGCTGCTCAATGTGGCAATGATCTGAGTCCGCTCGGCGTCGTAAGCCAGCCAGGCAGCCGAAGAACGGTCACCGTCGTAGTCTGAGATCAGCTTGTCGAGAACGGCAAGACGATCGTACAGGTACGTGTCGTAACTCTCAGTAAGGCCATAGCGGTACACGGTTTTTCCGGAAGTTATGCTGACCACAGGCGTTTTAGCGCCGGCGGAGGTCATCACCGCATCATGGTCTGCGGCAGTGCCCTGAACATAGGCAGAACCGTTCTTTTTCAGGTAGAGTGTGCCGTTCTCCCAGTCCATCAGGCTGTACTCGCCATCCGCTCCTTTCTGGAGCATGGCAAAGCCTTCGCCGATCTTCATTTCGAACCTGTTGTCGAAACCGGCGTTGACATGGCCGTCCACAGTGACAGCGTTCTTCGCATACAGGCCCTTCACAGCGTCGCCCAGCGCCGTGCTGACGACGCTGCCGGCTGTAACTGAGTTTTGCGTCCATGCGTAACGCTGGACAGATTCGATGATCGTCGTGGTGCCCGGGAGCGCGGAAAGATTCGCGTCACGCCTTGCGCGCACTGATCCGCTGCTTTTAACGGTCACGGAGTTGTCCTGGCTGATCGCGCGCTCAAGCCATGCGCCGGCAGCTCCGATCGAATGGGCATAGGCGTGCGAAATATCGGTCATGTTCAGCGTGGCCGCCGTGCCGCTTGCGTCGGCTCCTGCGTTGAGGCTG
>JAEEUD010000152.1 GCA_016286835.1 Pyramidobacter sp.
TGCCAGATTGGCAAGACCCCACGGTTCGACGGCCAAAGGCGAAGCCATCGTCACAATGGAGACGAAGATGCCGGCGCTGACGGCCGCGCCGCACGCGCCCCAGAAGCCGCACGCGCCGCCCGGCACGCCCTTGCCGCGGCGGAACATCTCGCGCAGGGCGCGGCTCAGGTCGATCTTCCCGCCGGCGTTTTTGTACGCCGTCAGCAATGCGGCGCCGACCATGACGTGGTGCTCCGGGCCGTGCATGTGGCAGAACGGCATGTTCATCATCGTTTCCAGGATCTCGAGCGGGTTCCTGCTCTCCGAGCCCAGACAGACGGCGACGATACTGTCCAGCCCGCGCGTGTGACATTCGCTGCAAACGTAGTGTCCCTTGACGCAGCGCGCCTTGCTGGGCTCCTTTTTGCCGCAGAGCGCACAGGTCATGAGTTCGTCTTCCTGAAGGTACTCCAGCGGCGCTCCGCAGATCAGGCAGCCTTCCATGAGCGTTCCTCCTTATCAGTGTGATAAAAATACTCCCGCGGCCGGTCTCGGCCGCGGGAGGAAAAAATTACAGGTCTTTGCCGGTCAGCATCCGGTAGGCTTCAAGGTACTTGCCGATCGTCTTTTCGACGATGTCGGCGGGCACCACGCCGTCGTTGCCGGGGTTGGCCTTGTACCAGTCGCGCGCGAACTGCTTGTCGAACGACGGCTGGCCATGACCGGGCTCGTAGCCTTCAAGCGGCCAGAAGCGGCTGCTGTCGGGCGTGAGCATCTCGTCGGCCAGCACGACGCGCCCCTGTTCGTCGACGCCGTACTCGAACTTGGTGTCGGCGATGATGATGCCGCGCGTTTTCGCGTAGTCGGCGCACTTTTTGTAGAGCGCGATCGTCGTGTCGCGGATGGTGCGCGCGTATTCCTCGCCCTTGCCGGGGAAGGCCTTTTCAAGCACTTCGACGCAGCGGTCGAAGTCGATGTTCTCATCGTGATCGCCGATCTCGGCCTTCGTGCTGGGCGTGAAGACGGGCACGGGCAGCTTGTCGCTCTCCTTCAGATGGCTGGGCAGCGTGATGCCGCAGACGGTGCCGTTTTTCTGATAACTGGCCCAGCCGCTGCCGGTGATGTAGCCGCGCACGATGCACTCGATGGGGATCATCTTCAGCTTCTTGCACAGCATCGAACGGCCCTCAAACTCGGGCGTGCGGAAGAACTCAGGCATGTCGGCCGTATCCGTGCTGATCATGTGGTTGGGGATGATGTCGCTGGTGAAGTCGAACCAGAACTTGCTCATCTGCGTCAGCACCACGCCCTTTTTCGTCACGGGCGTCTTCAGGATGATGTCGAAAACGCTGATGCGGTCGGTGGCGACGAGCACCAGGTTCTCGCCGAGATCGTAGATCTCGCGCACCTTTCCTTCTTTTACGGGTTTAAACTGTTCCATTGTCAGTATCACTCCTGATTTAAAAATGTGAAATCGCGAAATTTCAGCGTTAGTATACGGCATTTTTTCTGTATGACAAGCCATAAATAAGAAAAAGTTGCGGTGAACCTTTTGATTTCGCACAGGCACGTCAACACAGTCAGTTGCAAATCACGGCGGTTTCTTCTAAAATCTGATATAATTCATTGCCCCTGAGGTGATCTTCTTGAAACGAAGCGTGAAACAAATGCGCCGCTTTCGTTACTGTCCGAAAGGAATAAACGATGCTCCGGCTGCGATCATATAAGCGGGACGACGCGCGCGTGATCGTCTCGTGGATCAGCGATGAATTTGCTTTCCGCCAGTGGAGCGCCGACCGTTATGAACGATGGCCCGTCACAGCGGCGGATGTGAACGCCAATTATGACGCCTGCATGGCCGGCGGTAGTTTTTTCGCGCTGACGGCAGAGGACGAAAAAGGGCCCGCCGGACACCTGACGATGCGCTGGACTGACGAGGAAAAGACGATCTTGCGCTTCGGTTTCATCATCGTCGACAGCGAACGCCGCGGGCAGGGGCTGGGACATGAGATGCTTCGTCTGGCACTGCGCCACGCGTTCGACGCGCTGAAAGCCGAAAAAGTCACGCTCGCTGTCTTCAAGAACAACGAACCGGCTTACCGCTGCTACAAGGCGGCGGGATTCAAGGACGTGCCCTCGGAAACGCCCGAACGGTATCACGTCCTCGGCGAAGTCTGGACGTGCAGGGAAATGGAATGTCTTCCTTGACGGAGACCGGGACCCGCGATTGTTTCTCGTGGAACGTCTAATGGAACGTCTATAAGAAAAACAGGTCGGCAGCGCGAAAGCTTGCGTTGCCGACCTGTCTGTTAACCTGATATTTGTGCCAACACTAACTTAGAACGGGCCGTAGTTGATCATCTGCGCGAAGTAGAGGAACGCGAGCTGCATGATGAAGAAGAAGAAATGCAGCGGCAGGATGAACTTGTACCACTTGGAAAGCGGCACCTTGCCGAGGCCGCAGTAGATCAGCAGCGTGCCGTTGGTGAACCAGAAGGTGTTGGAGATACCGTCACCGAACTGGAAGGCCAGAACAGCGGTCTGACGGGTGATGTGGAGCATGTCGGCCATCGGGATCATGATGGGCATGACCGCCATCGCCTGGCCGGAGCCGGAGGGGATGAGGGCGTTGATGAAGAAGTTGACGATGAACATGATCACGGAGGTGACATAGGCGGAAGCGCTGCTCATCATGCTGGTCAGGCCGTGGACGAGAGGATCGACCAGGCCGCCGGCGGTCAGGACGACCTGCACCGAGCGGGCAAGTCCGATGATGAGAGCGCCGCCGAAAGCGCCGATGCAGCCCTTGACGATCGTATCGCAGATCTCGCCGGCCGACATGCGGTTCATGAAGCCGACGATGACGCCGCCGATCAGGAAGATGGCGCTCATCTCACGGAAGCCCCAGTGCTTGGACAGCAGGCCCCAGATCGTGAAGCCGAAGCACACGCCCATGACCAGAAGCGAAAGGACCTTGACGGCGTTGAGGGTGTTGTCGCTCTCGATCGGGATGACGAGATCGGAGGTGTCGATGCCGGCCATCAGGCTCTTGCTGGGATCCTTCTTGACCTTGGCGGCGTAGCGCAGCGTCCAGAACAGCCAGGCAGCGGCGACGACGGCGAGGGCGACAAGACGCAGCTGCCAGCCGGAGAACATCGGCAGCTCGGCGATGGTGTGGGACGTACCGACGGTGAAGACGTTGAAGGGACCGACGGCGAACGAGATCAGGCAGGCGAAGCCGGAGATCGCGATGCCGACGAGCGAGTCATAGCCCAGTGAGATGGCAAGCGAAATGGCGATCGGAACGAAGGGGATGACCTGCTCCGACCAGCCGAGGATACCGCCGATGAACATGAACACGAGCGTCACGATGGAGATGATGAGCCCGCCGCCGACCTTGTTGGACAGCTTCATCACGGAATTGATGGCCGCGCCCATAACGCCGGTGTCGCTGTAGATCTGGACGACGCCGCCGATGATCATGACGGCGAACATCATCATGGCCGCGCCGGTGAGACCGTCAGGGAAGGCCTCGAACATGCGCATCACGGAGACGGGCGTGCGGGCGACCTCATGGTAGCTCGTGGCGACAACGCGGGTGATGCCGTTGACCGTCTCGCGATCGTAGGCGCCGGGCGTGACGAAATACGACGCGATGGTGCAGAGGATCACCATGATCACAAGCACCAGGTTGGGGTTGAAGTTTCTGACCTGCTTTTTCATTCCAAAAAAGCCTCCTCAAATATGAAAGATATTTCAGCCGCACCGCCATGACGCGGCTGTGAAACCCGAACGTTTAGCTCCGCATCAGACGGGAGATCACATGCGTGATCTTCCACATGTCCTCGAGGTCGATGCTTTCCGCCTTGGTGTGAACATCCTTCATGCCCGTGCTGATGACCGCGCTCTCGCAGCCAAGCCCGCAGAGCACGCTGGCGTCGAAACCGCCGCCCGTCACCGTGGGAAGAGGTTTGACGCCTTCCGCCTTCATCGCTTCGGTGACGCGCTTGTAAATGTCGCTTTCCTCGTTGAGGACGAAACGCGGGTAGACGTGCTCGCACTCCCACGTGCACTCTGCGCCCATCTCGGCGCAGGCGTCGCGCACGCATTTCTCCATGTAGGCCGTCTCGGCCGCCAGCTTGGCGTCGTCGCGCGAGCGGATCTCGGCCGTGAACCAGACGCTGTCGGTGACGATGTTCGTCGCCGTGCCGCCCTCGATGTGACCGATGTTGGACGTGGTCTCAAAGTCGATGCGGCCGATGTGCATCTTCGCGATCGCCTTGGAAGCGGCGACAATGGCGTTGATGCCCTTCTCGGGCTCGATGCCGGCGTGCGCCGTACGTCCCTTGATCGTCACCTTCATGACGTTGGCAGCCGGCGCGGCCGTGATGATCGTGCCAAGCGGCCCCGTGGCGTCGGGGACGACAAAGCTCTTGCAGGGCAGGCGCTTGGGGTCGAGGTGCTTGACGCCCTGCATGTTGATCTCTTCGGAAACGCTGAAAAGCATGTAGAATTCCTTGTGCGCGTCTCCCGACTCGCGCAGGTCTTCAAAGGCCTCGAAGATGCTGGCCGCGGCGCTCTTGTTGTCGGCGCCGAGCGTCGTCGTGCCGTCGGTGCGGATGACCGTCCCGTCCATAACGGGATTGACGTTCTTGCAGGGCTCGATCTGGTCGAGATGGCCCATGAAGCAGATGGGATTGTCGGCCTTTTCGCCAGGCACATGGACGATGATATTGCCGCCGTTGCCGCCGTAAGCCTTGCCCGCCTCGTCGATCGTCGGCTCCAGCCCGCGCGCTTTCAGATAATCCATCACCCACGCGCAGATCTCGCCCTCGCCCTTCGACGGGCTGTAGATCTTCACCATGTCGTAAAAGACGTTCTTCAGACGCTCCTTGTTCAGCATGACAAGTCCTCCTGTGTCAGTCGTACATTTCGGATCCGATACGAAACGATCGGTCATAAAAACCCATTATATATTAATTGTAATTATATTTTGAAAAAATAGCTATAG